>CAYMJV010000028.1:32346-34864 GCA_964390545.1 uncultured Syntrophaceae bacterium | reverse complement strand
CCTTCTTGGGCACAGCATCGGCCAAGGGAGTCAAAAACAGACCAGGAGCAATCGTTCTCAAGGCTTCAATGATCTTGATGTGCCCGGGCGGGTACAAGTGACAATTTGGCCGACGAGGGAATCTTTTCGATCTTACCCTTCTCTTCATGGTCGGTTTTCAATGAACCCCCTGATTCATGAAATTATTGTGTAGGTTTACTTAAGAACATATTTTCAGAATAATTCTAATGGGTTAAATGTGGAGGCCCCACTTATTCTTAGGTAGATATCCTATACATAGTTAATCTGGCATTGTCAATCCTTTTTTGATATAGAATACCTTAAGTTTTCGATGGAATGATTCTTAATTGGATCTAATCTTACGGAGGAAATTTATTATGAGACCTGGAATTTTATTTACCTGGCCGATGACTCGTTACGCCGAGCGTACTGCTGTTGTCTTTGGCAAGGATCGATTGACTTACGCTGAGATGGATGCTCAGATTAATCAAATTTGCCATGGTCTCTTATCCCTTGGTCTTAGGAGGGGGCACAAGGTCGCCGCTCTCTTAAACAATGGAATAGAGAGTGCCGTATCTATCCTTGGAATTCCAAGGGCCGGGCTGACTTACGTCGCCTTGAATATTCGCAACTCTCCCCGGGAGCAGGCCGAAATTCTGAACGACTCTGAAACGGATGCACTCATCCTGGGCGAGGAGTTTGCCGAGGCCATGGAACCCGTCCTCGCTTCGATCCCTTCCCTCAAACATGTGATCGTGGTTGGTCCTTCTTTGCCGGGACGGTTGAGCTACGAGAAACTTATGAAGGGCCAGCCCATCACACTCCCTGATGCTGATGTAGATTATGAGGTGGACATTGAGCGTATCCATTACACCGCAGGGACAACCGGCCGCCCCAAGGGCGGGGTTATGACCTTCGGCATCTTCTATAACATCGTCACCAACATCTTGATCAATCTGGATAAGCCCATCGGGCCGGAAGACATCTACCTTAGTGTTGGCCCTCTGACCCACGCCGCAGGATTAATGATGATGGTCTATTACTGCCGCGGCGCAAAGAGCATCATCTTGCCTCGCTTCGATCCCGAGTTGGTCCTCGAGACGATCGACCGAGAACGGGTAACCTCAGTCCTGTTCGTGCCAACCATGCTCGCCATGATTCTGCGTTCTCCCCGGATCCACGACTTCGACATTTCATCGGTAAGACGGATCTGGTACGGCACAGCACCTATGCCGGTCGAGTGGCTTAAGGAAGGCATCAAGGTCTTTGGACCGGTCTTCCGCCAGAACTACGGCATGACAGAGATGGCCCAACCCATCACCTTCCTGGGGCCGGAAGATCATATTCTCGAAGGGGGTCCAAATCAGCTTAGAAGGCTTTCCTCCGCCGGCAAACCAGCCCTTGGGGTCGAGCTCAAAATTCTCAACGAAAAGGGCCAGTCGGTCAAACCAGGGGAAATCGGGGAAATCTGTTTACGCTCCAATAAGATGATAAAAGAATATTGGAAGAAACCCCAGGACACAGCTGAGACCTTTGTGAACGGCTGGCTTCATACGCGGGATATGGGGACAATCGACGAAGACGGCTATATCTACATCGTAGACCGCAAGAGCGACATGATCATCAGCGGCGGTTTTAATATCTACCCCAGAGAGGTGGAGGAGGTCATCCTAGCCCACCCAGCTGTCTCCGAAGTGGCTGTGATCCCTGTGCCTGATGATACCTGGGGAGAGGCAGTCAAGGCCATGGTCGTGCTTAAGCATGGAGCCCGGGCGACTGAGGAGGAGATCGTCCAATTCTGCAAGGAGAACCTGGCCAGTTACAAAAAGCCCAGGAGCGTTGAGTTCATCGACGAAGTTCCCAAGACTGCCTTTAATAAGATAGACCGAAAAGCTCTCCGAGAACCCTACTGGACAGGCTACGGTCGCCGAGTGCACTAATTGACAATAGGGACATGGGGTTCTCTTCAATGGATGGCTGATTAGGCTGGTCCGAAGATTCAGTAAGCTATTTGCGACCCGGATGGGCAAATAATCTCTCCATATCGGGTCAGCGGCTGTACATACCCGTGATGGAGGCTGAACCCACTACCTTTCCTTTGAGCGTCTTCTCGAATTTCGAAAGAGATGTGTTGGGCTTCAGATCAAGTTTCTCCACGTTCAGCGCATAGATCGTAATCACATAGGAATGTTCGCCTGAACCTGGAGGGGGTTCAGGTCCGCCGTATCCAACATCCCCCCAAGAGTTTTTCAATTCCATCGCTCCTGAAGGCATTTTCTTCTTGGAAGCTCCTTCCTCAAGACTGTTCGTCCGCGGTGGAATATGAATCACCAGCCAGTGAACCCAGTTTTGGGCTACCGGATGTATATCAACAATTGAAAGGGCGAAGGATTTGGTTCCTTCAGGCACATTCTTCCATGACAACGGTATCGAAAAACTTCCTTTGGCATACTTATCTGGAATGCCCCCTTTGTGCTTAAATGCAGGAGATGAGATTTCCATCGCGCCCTGCCCAAAA
>CAYMJV010000028.1:4894-32246 GCA_964390545.1 uncultured Syntrophaceae bacterium | reverse complement strand
ATCGCGCCCTGCCCAAAAACAACCTCTTGCGCGGCCAAAAAAGTTAAGAGAAGGATTAAGCATACGAAGCATCTCTTCCGCATATTTCCATTCCCCCGTTTGATGGAATTCTTGAAATCTTTCCTGCCTATTCAATCGAATGAAATCTCTTTACCACAAATCATGTGTCCGGTCAATTATTCTTCAAAATCGATCAATCCTTTCAGCATCACCCGCAGCATGACCTATCCGTTGATTTTTCACAGGGCATCGAATACTTCTTCTCTCGATTCATGAATTTTGAGATGCTGTTCCTCAGGGCCATATGGGCACCTTTTTTAACCTGGCTGGAGAGATCTACCGCCTCCTGAATTTCTTCATCCGACAGTCCGGCCTCTTGGGCCTTTCCAAAAAAGTGCTCGAAACAGGGAATGCAATTGGCTGCTGTGGCTGCCCCAATACAAATGAGAATCTTCGTTCTCTCTTCCATGGCTTTTCCTCCTTTATTTGAAATCTTACTTATTAGACGGAATTGACGAACAAAAGGTTACACAATCGGTTAGAGTTTTGGGGCTAGGGTTTGGGGGAAAGGTCTTGAATTGTGATATTACTATTTACTTAAAGGGTTCCAAATTATCGCGGGCCTGGAATAACAAAAGAGCATTCAACTTCCGTTCACCGAACGAGATGATTCGTGCCGATTTCGCGAGTTCACTCAGGATCAAACAAAGACAACAAATCGGAGACCCTGTCTATGATAGCCGTGGGTTCTTCTGCCTGAAGTTGTGCACGGCTTCCAATTCCGCTCAGAACCCCAACAGTCAGGGTCCCACCCGCCTTGCCCGCACGGATGTCTAAAGGAGTATCTCCGATGGTGATGGCCTGGTTCGGGAGAATCTCCATCCGCTTTAAGCACTCCAAGATGCCATCAGGCGCAGGTTTGTTCGGAAATCCTTCCTCACGAGTCATGATCACCCTAAAGTAACGAATGAGGGAATGATCATGAAGGGGCTGGACAGCGATGGTCCGAGAGGCAGTCAGCGCCCCAAGGCAAACTCCCCTCTCTTCCAATCTCATCAATACCGACTCCAATCCGGGGAATGGCTGGACGCTTTTGAATACTTCCCGGTAGATCTGAGGAATCAATTCCATGCATTGCCGAATCTTTTCATCCCGGTCGGCGATGCTTGCTGGGATTACACGATCCCATATCAGGGAACCCGTGGCCATCGGCTCCAATATATCTTCTCTTTTTATTTGAATGCCAACTTTAGCCATGACCTCACGAAACCCCTCGTAATAAGCCTCGATAGAATCCGTAAGGGTCCCATCTACATCAAAAACGATCCCCTCCACCCTCCTCCCAGACCAGACAATACCCATAGATCCTATCCTCTGATCATTGCCCAAGCTAACCAAACGCCCCCTCACCCTCCCCTCTCCCCGCTGGGGAGAGGGATGGGGTGAGGGGAGATTCCGTTGACTGCATTAAGATTTAATGCATTTATATTAGCTCTTATATTTTCCTTCCTCACACTTTTACTTCCAAAAAATCCCCAAAAGGTGTATGTTACAACCATATTTCATAAATAATTGCATTAACTCTGAGGACTGGAAAAGGGCCTCTTAAAGGGTTGAAGGGTTCGGTTTTTAGGAGAAACATCGCATCAGCGTAAGAAATAATGTTAACTGACAAAAATGAAAAATCATTTGCGAATCATCTTCAGAGGAGCATTAAAAGGCAAGAAGATCGAATTTGCTCTTGCAACTGGGATCAACAAGTTAGGTGCAATTTCTGAGGACTTCATGAACAAGATCTTTAGTCTTGAGCCAGGGAAATATTTGATCAGTGATGAGTCTAGCCTCCATGACCTCATCGGCCTTGATGAAATACAACTTCCCGATGTATATAAGAAAATCCAAGAAATGTGCAATATCGATGTTGCGGATATTATGTCCAGAAACCTACTTGAGATCTTCAAGAGAATTAGCGATACCAAGGGTGGAGCATCATCCTGACGGAGTCTGCCGGACAATCGGGTCCGCCGGATTGCCAATAATTCCAGGTCTCGGTGGGCCTTACCGTTGGCCATAAGGCTGTGAAAAATTATGTTGTTAACGGAGGTTGAGAAGTAAGCTAGGATGCATTATCTTGTTTCTAGCCACTGAATGTGGAAGGATATTGGAATGGAAAGACATTCAAAAAGTAAGCCCTTCTATGAGACTAAGCTTGGTCGGATGTACTGCGTGGACTCATTGGAGTTCATGCGTGCTGAGATGAACGACTCCTCTGTCAATCTGATTATGACCAGCCCTCCATTCGGGTTGGTCCGTAAGAAAACCTATGGTAATGTCGATGCCGAGAACTACTTGACCTGGTTTCATCCTTTCGGTCTTGAATTTCACCGCATCCTAAAGCCTTATGGTTCCCTCGTTATAGACATCGGCGGTGCCTGGAACCGCGGACAACCCACCCGCAGTCTCTATCACTTTGAACTGCTCATCATGCTGTGCAAGGACTTAGGCTTTCACCTTGCGCAGGAAATTTTCTGGTGGAATCCATCGAAACTCCCGACTCCTGCTGAGTGGGTCACTGTTCGCAGGGTACGCGTTAAGGACGCAGTCAACTGCATCTGGTGGCTCTCCAAGACTCCATGGCCCAAGGCCAGCAATCGCCGCGTGCTTGCTCCATACAGCGACTCGATGAAGAGCTTACTCAACAACGGATACAAAGCGAAAAAGCGCCCCAGCGGACATGACATTAGCACCAAGTTTAATATCAATAATATGGCATCTATCCCCCCCAATCTCCTGGCAATCCCGAACACAGAAAGTAACTCGTATTACCTCCGTTACTGCAAGGAAAAGGGCTTACCGCAACACCCTGCCCGGTTTCCTAGTGATGTACCAGAGTTCTTTATTCGTATGCTGACTGATCCCGAAGAGCTAGTTTTCGATCCCTTTGCTGGAAGTTGTGTAACGGGGGAGGTCGCTGAACGATTGAAGCGAAGATGGATCTGCTGCGACAACGTGCAAGAATATCTCGCCGGTGCTCTTGGTCGTTTCGAAAACAGGGAAACGCCGCTTTTCCCCAATCTGCCACAGAACAAACATGCAAAAGAGGTTTTCTACAAGATCTACCATCCTTCTGCTATGTGGAGCCGTTTGGAAGATGATCCATTATCAGAAGGTGGAGGGCTGAGCCGAGATCTCAGGTCTAAGACCGAATACGCACATTCGCCCACCAAAAGCAAACCGACATCTGTCTGTGAGAAACGAACCCCCTATGCAACGAAATCGAAACAGAAGATTAAAAGAAAAACTAAAGCATCCGTGAATTCTAGGAAAGGAGAGAGGACTTAATCCATGCCTGCAATCGATGCACCCACGCTTGTGAATGCTATTCTTGACGCCTTTCAGGATTCAGGAGCCTCAGGTATCCTCGTATCATCACTTCGACAACATCCCCGAAGATTCATCGTAGAGACCCAAACAGGAGGAATCGAAGTTTGGATCTATGCCTGGACACTCACCCACGGCGGCAGGCCAAGTTTACCCGATGAATACCGAATCCAAATGACCACCGTTTCCTCGCCTCTTCCTCTCAATCCCAAAGGCTATACACTACTGCTTGGATATGAACCCAACTTGAAAATGTTCGCAGGCTTTGATTTGACTCGTCATTGCACGTTCACCACTGGTTCTCCGTCCGTCCAAATTGATATTAAATGCATCCACAAAGCTTTGGAGGATGGTCTTGCATTCGATAGAAAGACCAACCAAGAAATAGCAGTCGCAATTCGACCCGACCACATGTTGAACTACATGGCCAATGCTGAAGAACTTCACCGCCTAGGCAAGAACGCTGCTATGTATAACCTACTGTCCAAAGCATCGGCATCTGAGAAGATTTTAGAGGGAGAGATCGCCAGACTCACCCCCAGACGTCAGAAAATCTTATCCACTCTGACCCGATGGGCTCGATCGGCCTCCTTCCGTCAGCAAGTGCTCTACGCCTATAACAACAGATGCTCTGTTACACGAATGCAGCTGCGTCTTGTTGATGCAGCCCACATCCTACCGGTTCAGGCCGAAGAGACCACTGACGACGTTCGTAACGGCATAGCCTTGTCACCTACGTACCATCGAGCCTTTGATGGTGGGTTGATTTACCTTGATGAAGACTACCTAATGAAAATCAATAATGAGCGACAACTTCAACTCTTGACGCTAAACCTCGGTGGAGGGATTGAGGATTTTAAGCACTATCTGAGCAAGCGAATCTATTTGCCGCCGGATAAACGGCAATGGCCTGATATTATTATGATTCGAAAGGCGAATAGGTACCGACGCATTTCTCAATAGGTTTGAGGTCAAAGCTAAACTATACACTTTACAGATGGCAACAGAGTTGGTGGACGCAGACTTGGTTATTGAATTACAAACGAAAGAGAAAACGCCTAACCGTCATAAGGCCCCCGATATCAAGAAGGAAAAGTAATCCGAGACGAAACAAAACTGTTTTTCGTTTTAAAGGACAAAGGCACTTTTGCCAGCTGTCAGTCGTTCCAACTTGATTTCTGATCGGGTGCAAGACCGTATCAATCTGACGCGGAATAGGTGGGGCACAACTTTGACATAGGCGGTTGGGCGCGCAGGTTATGCAAATCGTTCTCTTCTGACAAAGAATTGATTGTTATGAAAAAATGTGCTTGAATCTATATAAATCGAGGAAACAAATATGCCTGCAGTTGCCAAAAAAGTGTTCGATGAGGCACTATCGCTGCCAGCCGAAGCCAGAATGACTCTTGTGGAGAAGTTGTTAACCAGTCTCAACCTTCCCACGCAGCCGGAAATCGACAGACTATGGGCCGAAGAAGCTGAACAACGCATTGCCCAAATTGACAAACGCGAAATAAAACTTGTTCCTGGAAAGAAGGTTTTCTCTAGTATCCGCAAGAAGTATCGGCGATGAAATTCTACTTCCATCCGGATGCCGGAAAGACTTTAGCAGGACAAATCACTAGCGGATGTTTGATACCCACCGCTGATTTCCGTTGAAAGCGACTTTGAAAAGATGGTAACATAACATAGATGGAATTCCAATGGGACGAGGAAAAGTCGGTTGCCAATCGCAAAAAGCATGGTGTCTCGTTTCATGAAGCGGCTACGGTGTTTGGCGATCCACTTGCGATAACATTTTCCGACCCTGATCATTCGATCGGAGAGCATAGATTCATTACTTTTGGACTTTCTATGATGAAGCGTCTGCTGGTAGTCGCTCACACCGAACGGCATGGAAAAACAAGAATAATCAGTGCGAGGCAAGCAACACGACATGAAAGGACAATATATGAAAACGGCTAAGAAAGAGGATATGCGGAAAGAGTACCGGCGAGAAGATTTAGGCATCGGTGTCCGGGGAAAGTATTATGATGAGTTTAGAAAGGGAACGAATCTTGTTCTCTTGAGCCCGGATGTGGCAAAAGCATTTCCAACAGAAGAGGCTGTGAATAAGGCCCTCCGATCCCTCATAAACATCGCACAAGAAACGATTGGCTTAACAAAACGCTCTGGCCGGCGCGCAAAAACCGCGGGCGACTGACCTTTATTCACTAAAAATTAGGGACACATACCATTTATTCAAATGTCCTGATAACCTGGAGCACGAAATAAAGAAAAAATACGAAATTCTCTTACTGGTTCTTTGAATCTCTTTTTCTTGAAAGATCATCCGCGGACCAACCTCTCCCTCCCCCGCCTCATAGAACAGGACATAGCTCATATTAATACAAACGCAATTGATTTATTGTCATTGCCAAATCCGAGATTCCGAAACAAGTTCGGAATGACACACTATTTTTGCCATGCTGAACTGGTTTCAGCATCTCATTTAATACGTTTGTATTAGTTGTTGTTAGGGTCATCCATGCTTAAGAACAATGGAAGTTCTACCAGGTCCCAGGTCTAACGAGTCTTCCCTTGGAGCGGGGCCAGCGTTCTTTAATCTGCCGCATCCTCCCTGCCCTCATTGAAAAGTTCAGGCCAAGCGCGGTCAGCCAGTGGGCTTTCGGTGCACGGAACATTCGGCCAAAGATCGTTCGCGGTGCTGCACAATATTTCCTTGCCCAAAGAAAGCCCTCCTCGAGTTCCTCAGGTGCCATGTGAATGGGTTTGAACAGGACATGGGAACCATCGTATAGCCGCCAATCTTTGGCCTCCGGCAGCAATCTCCCCTCCTTCTCAAGCCTGGTCCTCAACTTTGTCGCCGGATAGGGTGTGAGGAGGCCAAAGACCGGAACCTGAATCCCGGTCTCCTGGATGAAATCAACGGTTTTTCGGAAGATATCTTTATGATCTCCATCATGGCCAAAGATGAACGCCGCTTCCACAATGATTCCATTATCATGAAATAGGTTGACATACTCTCTCATATGATCGGCACGAACCCATGATTTATGCAAGGCATCGAGATTGGCCTGTGAGAGGGATTCAAAACCAATGAAGAGTGCGATGCATCCTGATTCAGAAGCGAGCCTCATCAACTCCCGGTCCCGTGTCATGGCCACCGAGGCAAAGCTTCCCCACTTTATCTTAAGAGGAATAAGGGCCCGAAAGAGTTCTTTCGCATATTCGGCTCTTCCTCCTATGTTATCGTCTACAAAGAAGACGGTTCGCGAGCGTGCTTCCATGAAAGATGTCTCAAGGTCCGCGATCACCTCCTTCACCGGTCTCAAGCGGTACTGGTGCCCAAAGAAGGGTGTCACTGAACAGAATTCACAATCGTGGGGACAGCCCCGTGTGGCTTGAACCGAGTGCAGGATGCTGCGGTGCTTTGTACGGAGAAGATCATAACGGGGCCTTGGCAACCGATGAAGATCGGGAAGCTTTTCGCTCCGATACGTCCCCTTCATTCGGTCTGCTTTGAAATCCGACAGGACGCGATCAAAAATCTCTTCTGCCTCGCCAACGACCACTGCGTCGGCATGCTGAAGCGCTTCCTCCGGCATGGCCGTCGGATGCATGCCTCCCATGAGGACAGGCATTTTTCTATGACGAAAGTGGTCTGCGAGTTCATAGGCATGGGTTGCATCTAAGGTTAAGGTTGAGATACCCACGAGATTGGCATCCGCGTCCAGGTTGACCGCCTCTATCGCTTCATCGATGACCTCTATCTCCCATTCGGGCGGAAAGAGCGCAGCTACCGTGATGATATTGAGGACCGGAAAGGCAAAGGGTGGCTGTTCAGCCAACAGGAGAGATTTGTCGATAGCATTGATGAGAAGTACTTTGGGCATAATCAAAAGACCTTAGGTTAAGGTTGAGGCTGAGGTTAAGAAATAATGCAAACCCCTCAGGTTAAGGCTAAGGTTGACGTTAAGAAATTATTTTGATTCAGCTTCCCAAATCAATGGGCCTGTTTGAAATCACTCGGGCTGTACCGGATTGGGCGTGGGCCACAACTTCTCAGAACATATTAAGCGGGTGCACCTGCGAAATTGCAGGTTCACCGGCAGATAGAAAAAAGATCGCACGCGAGGTTTGATGATGATTCTACGCCATATTCCTCGCCATGAATAGATGCGCTTCCACACCGATCGCATGCCCTGGTGGAGTTGGCCAGGCGTCATGTTTTTCGGGAAAAAAGTAACCGTCCCTTGATCATAGTCGAACCAGTCGTGGCTGAAGATCCGGTTCTCGGATCTCATTTGCTCAAAAAGCTTGGTCCCGGGCATCGGGGTCAGGATCAGGACAAAGGCGGTCTCGAGGCGGTTTTCCATGGCAAAGTCGACAATCTGATCGAAGACCTCGGGCGTGTCATCATCAAAGCCTACCATAAAGGTGCCCATGATGCCGATCTCTCGTTCATGAAGACGTCTGATACAGTCGGCGTATTGAGCGGTACGGTTAGGAGACTTGTGCATTCGATCGATGTTCGTTTGCGAGAGCGATTCGAAGCCAATGTTCACACCGATGCAGCCTGATTCAGCCATCAGATCGAGCATTTTTTCGTCCCGGGTGAGATTGAAGCTGGTGTGGCCGTACCACCTGATGTCGCATTCCTTAAAGACTCCCAACACCGCCCGGGCGTGTTCAGGTTCCGAAATAAAGTTGGGGTCTGTCACGTAGAGCAAGCGTTTCTCCACAAAATAGGGGATGTCGGGATGCCAGTGCTGTGCAAGCCATTGCTTCCATCGTGTCTGTGGCGGTCTTGGGCCAAAGACGGTCATCAGTTCCTGGCGGATGGTCTCGGGGGAACGAACTCTAAACTTCGCGCCGAAAAAGTTCTGCGTCCCGCAAAAGACACAACCCACCGGGCAACCCCGAGTGGTCTCGATGATCTCGCCTGTGTGATAGAATTTTTTGTTTAAAAGGTCACGCCGGATCGACGGGAGGTCATCCATATCGACCTCACGGCCATCATATTTCTTTTGAAGCGATCCGGCAACGAAGTCTTCGAGAATCTCACCCCACACGGCCTCGGCTTCTCCAATGATCACGGAATCTGCATGGCTCAGCGCTTCCTCCGGGAGGGCAGTGACGTGCATCCCACCCAGAATGACCTTCGTCCCCTCCGATCGCAGACGATCAGCAATAACGTATACATTGGGCATGTGGTGGGTCTGACCCACAATCAATGCCAGGTCACACCCATTTCCATACGGAACAGGTTCGTTGGCTTCGTCCACAAGCGTCACATTAAATGTGTCTGGAGTAAGCGCGGAGATCATGGCAACGTTCATCGCAGGATATCCGAGAAGCGGCAGTTTTACGCCGAAAGCTTTATTGCGGGCTTTTGAACCTGTGGCCGCCGAGATCAGAAAGAGACAGGGTTTCCTAGAATTGTGCGCTTCAGCTTGAGGGTCTGCCATGATTTAGCTCAATCCTGATCCGACACCAGTCTGTTTCACCACCCCTGCCCCTACCCTGCCTACCGCAGGCAGGCGCATGCAGGTACGAACGATGAAAATTAGGATGTCATTCCCGCGCATGCGGGAATCCAGGCTCGCCCCTGCGAAAACATGTATCCAAAAAACTGGATTCCTGCTTTCGCAGGAATGAACAAAATCGTGAATGTTTCACTTCATTCTCTATGGAATCCAAGTCGTTAATCTATTAGCATATTCATCTTACTCAAGCAACTCCAAGGCTCACGTTGAGAGGCCGTTTTATCCAAAGCACATGAAATCGGAAGAAACCCCTCCTCTCACGGGACAAAGGCAGCCAAAAGCATCGTCAGCATCGTCAAATCCATTGACTTTCTTCTGGCATTCTGATGAAATGGGGGCGGAAGTTGGATGAATCTTCAAGGGATTATGAATCCATCACCCAACAAAGGAGGTGAGTCGATTTCTATTTCATCGAAGTTCATTGATACCAACCATTACAGAAGGAGGGAAAAAAATGAAACATAGGAAGGTGATCATGTCGTTGTTGTTCCTGGGGATCTTTGTTCTTGTCGGTCCATCGGTAGGCAAAGCAGCGGATGTCCTACATTTGTACACGGCATTAGAGGTAAATGAAGCTAAAAGTTATATCGATGCTTTCATAAAGGACACCAATATTAATGTTGAGTGGGTAAAATTGGCGGCCGGTGAGATATTGACTCGGCTCAGAGCTGAGGCCAAAAACCCACAGGTGAGTGTATGGTACGGAGGGCCGAGTGTTGAATTCATCACAGGCAAGAGAGAGGGTTTACTAGCCCCGTACAATTCACCTGTCGGTGCTCCTTTCTTGAAAGGCAATTTAAAGGATTCTGAAGGTTATTGGTCTGGTATCTACTTCGGAGCGATTGGCTTTGGGAACAATACAAATTTCTTTGAGAAAAACAAACTGGCCTATCCGACTTCTTGGCAGGACCTATTGAAACCAGAATTGAAAGCCAATATCTCCATGGCCTACCCCTACACCTCCGGAACGTCCTATACTGTCCTCGCCACTTTGGTCCAACTGATGGGAGAAGACAAGGCTTTCGATTACTGGAAGAAGTTGGAGCCCAATATACATCATTACAACACGTCAGGCCCCGCAGCTGTCACTCAGGCCGGACTCGGTGAGATTGCCATAGGGATCGCCTTCTCGCACGACATCCTCGGAAAGGGAACGGCCCAAGGTTATCCCGTCAAGGCGACATTCCCGAGCGAGGGAACAGGATATGAAATCGGCGCAATGGGTTTGGTGAAAGGTGGCCCTGAACCTGAACTGGGGAAGAAGTTTATCGACTGGGCCGTGTCAAAAAGGGCTCAAGATCTGATGAAAGTCTGGTTCCGAATTCCTCTTAACCCTCAGGCCGAAATCGCTTCCGGAGCGATAAAGGCATCTGACGTCAAACTGATCAATTACGATTATGAATGGGCGGGAAGTAATAATAAGAGATTGATTGAAAAATGGCGACAGATCATAGGCAAATAAGGGTGAGATGACTCGGAGGGGGGAAATTCCCCCTCCTTTCTTTTTGAATGCCACAATGAGGCAACGGGACCAATGAGGAAGACGAAGCGATTTGTTGCCTACTTTAAGAGAATACCTTCGGATGTCAGAAGATTATTTAAGGAGCCCCATTTACTCATCGGAATTATCTTAGTCAATCTCTTCCTGTTTCTCTTCATTGTCCTGCCTTTATTCAAGATTTTTCAGTTGAGTTTTGAAGACCAGGGCCAATTCAGTCTGGCCATCTTCAGCGAACTTCTCTCCAAGAAATACAATGTCCAGCCTCTCATTCATAGTCTGACCCTGGGAATAGCCGTTTCGATTTTGGGGACTCTCATCGGTTTCATATTTGCCTATGCCATTACCAGGGTCGATATCCCCTGGAAACGGTTCTTCAACATTATGGCTACTTTTCCTATTATTGCCCCTCCCTTCATGATGTCGCTCTCAGCCATTTTACTATTTGGAAAGCAAGGTTTTGTCAGCAAACTGATCTTGCGGGACATGATTCAATTCAAGATCTATGGATTTTATGGATTGCTGGTCGTCGAGACATTGACCTATTTTTCAACGGCTTACTTAACGCTATATGGTGTCCTGCAGGCCATCGATCCGGCCTTAGAGGATGCTGCTCTCGATCTGGGTGCATCCAAAGGGAAGGTTTTCAGAAGTATCACCTTGCCCCTGGCAACTCCTGCAATCGCCAGTGCCATACTTTTAGTATTCAGCCAGTCATTGGCTGATTTTGGGAATCCAATGATACTGGCGGGGAATTATACCATTCTTGCCACCCAGGCCTATTTGACCATCGTCGGAATGTATAATATGAAGGGAGGTGCTGCACTGGCCATCTTGCTGCTCATCCCCTCTCTCATCGCTTTCTGTCTCCAAAAATACTGGGTGAGCCGTAAATCGTATGTGACGGTGACGGGTAAACCCTCTGCCACCCGAATCAAGATGGAACGTCCCCTGACCAAGTATTCCATTTTCGGGCTCTGTCTGCTATTAACCGGAATCATCTTCTTGTTTTACGGAATGGTTTTTTTCGGTTCCTTTGTCAAACTCTGGGGAGTCAATCATACTTTGACAATGGACAACTATAAACATGCTTTTACCGTGGGATGGGGATATATCAAAGATACCTTGCTGTTATCCTCTATTGCAACACCCATCGCTGGGATTTTAGCGATGATTATTGCCTTCTTGGTTGTTCGCAAGAATTTCCCTGGCAAGAGGCTGATGGAAATGGTTTCGTTGCTAACGTTCGCAGTTCCTGGAACCGTTGTGGGGATTGGTTATATTCTGGCCTTTAATCAGCCTCCCCTTGTTCTAACTGGGACGGCTGCGATCATCGTTCTCCTCTTCATTTTCCGCGACATTGCTGTGGGCGTTCAAACTGGAATTGCGGAACTACAGCAAATCGATCCAAGCATCGAAGAGGCTTCAACCGATTTAGGTGCGGACAGTTCTATCACTTTCCGAAGAATCACGCTGCCTTTGATCACACCAGCCTTCTACTCCGGTTTGGCCTTTACATTTGTAAAATGTATGACGGCCATTAGTGCCGTCATTTTTGTCGTTTCAGGGAGATGGAATTTGATTACCATTGCCATTCTTGGATCGGTTGAAAGTTCCTATCTCTCCCAGGCGGCTGCCTTTTCCGTTGTGATTATTGTCTTCATCCTCCTGGCGTTGTGGTTGATTCAATTTCTTGTTAATCAAATAGGAGGGGGCAGAAAACTCAAATTTGAGAAGGCCGAGGCTTTGCAATCAATCTAGAACAAGGGAGTTGTGAAAGCATGAATGAGGCATATCTTGAAATAAGGAATCTGACGAAAGAGTTCTTGAGCGAATACCAGGAACAAAAGGTGGTCGCGGTCAAGAATTTTAATCTCGAAATACACAAAGGAGAATTCGTCACCCTCCTCGGTCCTTCCGGATGTGGCAAAACAACCACACTGAGGGTGATTGGCGGCTTTGAAAATCCGACGAGCGGAGATATTTTTCTTGACAAGGTAAGAATTAATGACATCCCAGCCAATAAAAGGGATACCTGCATGGTCTTTCAGAGTTATGCCCTCTTTCCCCACATGAATATCTACAAAAATGTGGCTTATGGTCTGGAATTAAGAAGGCTTTCGAAACGGGAGATCAAGGAGAAGGTGGAAAAAATTCTGGAACTTGTGGGCTTATCAGGTTTAAGCAATCGACCCATTGCCCAGTTGTCTGGTGGCCAGCAGCAAAGAGTGGCCCTTGCCAGAGCCATGGTCAATGAACCCAAAGTCCTCCTATTCGATGAACCGCTCTCCAACCTCGACGCCAAACTGAGGATCCGGATGCGGGTCTTCATTAGAAAGATTCAACAAGAGTTGAACATCACATCGGTCTATGTTACTCATGACCAGGAAGAAGCCATGACCCTCTCCGATCGTATTGTAGTGATGAACCAAGGGGAGATTGAACAGGTGGGAACACCGGAAGAGATTTATGCCAAACCGAAGACAAAGTTTGTGGCGGATTTCATTGGTAAACAGACGAATTTCTTAGCCGGTGAAGTCATCGAAAAGGATGACGGAAAACTGAGCGTGAAAGTCTGGGACAAAGTCGTGACCTTTGACAGGCCGGATGAATTCAAGAAAGGAGATAGCGTCCTCCTGGTCATTAGGCCGGAAATGGTCGATCTCTCTTCTCGCGAGGGAACGTTCGAGGGGGAGGTGAGTCTGGTGACTTATCTGGGATCCGAGGTAATCTACGAAGTCGTTGCGAACCATCAACTTTTCACGGTCCAGACTTCGAATCCCCTCAAACACGGCATCTACCACCGAGGCAACAAGGTCTTTATGAACTTTGATCTTAAAAGTATCTATCTGATAAAAGAGTGAACCTCTCGGCACCCCGGTCTGATCCTTCGGCTACGTTCAGGACAAGCGGCCGGGGCTTGCTCGAGGTCCCCCTTTGAGAGGGCTGCCATGGTAAAACAGGTGAAAATTGGATTAATCGGCGCAGGAAGGATCGGAGGTATTCATGCACGAAACTTGAAATTTCAAGTGCCGGGGGCAAAGTTGGTGGCCGTGGCGGACGTGATCATCGCATCCGCCAAGAAATTAGCAGAAGAATTAGAAATCCCTATCTGCGAACAGGATTATCATCGCCTATTGGAGCATAAGGAGATCGATGCCATCCTCATCTGCTCCTCAACGGATACCCACGCCCAGATCATCGTTGAATCAGCAAAAGTTGGAAAACATGTCTTTTGCGAAAAACCGATTGCCTTAGAAATAGACAAAATCGATCAGGCCTTAGCCGCGGTGGCCAAAGCCGGGATTAAGTTGCAGGTTGGTTTCAACCGGCGTTTTGACCCAAGTTTCAAAAAGGCAAAAGAAGTGGTGGAATCTGGACGCATTGGAACCCCGCAGCTTCTTCGGATTTCGAGCCGGGATCCTCAACCTCCTCCTCTCGATTATGTGAAGGTTTCAGGCGGACTCTTTTTGGACATGATGATTCACGACTTCGATATGGCCCGTTACCTTTTGGGAAAAGAGGTGACAGAGTTGATGGCCGTGGGCAACTGCCTCATCGATCCATCGATTGGGAAGTGCGGAGATATTGATACCGCCGTTGTGATTCTCAAATTTGAAGACGGGGCCCTGGGAGCGATCGATAACAGTCGCCAGGCGATCTACGGGTATGACCAACGCATCGAAGTCTTTGGTTCCAAAGGCTCGGTGGTTGTCGGAAACAAGACCCCGACAGAGGTCATCGTCCACAGCGCTGATTCGATTCACAGTGACACGCCTCTTTTCTTCTTCCTCGAACGGTATCAAGAGGCCTATCTGGCTGAAATGCACCATTTCGTCAATTGTCTTTTGGAGGGCAAAGAACCCTCGGCCGGGGGATGGGACGGGAAGATCTCTGTATTGATGGGTTTGGCCGCACAGGAATCGCTGGCCAAAGCGACCTTTGTAAAGGTGAGAAAATCCTAGCCAAACATATTTAAAATTTCCCCACCTATTACCCTCCCCCTTTTCGATGCCTGCCTGCCGCTAGGCAGGGGGGAGGTCGGTACGACTCGCAACCGAGGTGAGGGCCCTGCACCAAGTAGGGTGCAGGACTTAGCCCTGAACCTAACATGGTTCAGGGTGGGGGTGGACAGAATAAAGACCCTCTAGTCCCCCCTCCCCTCCATCTCCTCCCACCAAGGGAGGGGAGATTATCGGGAGGTATTGAAAAAATGTTGAAGAAAATTCTCACATTTAAACATGTAGGATTCTAAGGAACAAGAGTAAGGAAGGAGGCGCAGTCTCAATGGCAAAGAAAATGAAGGGCGTCACACTGGTGGCGGATTGGGCACCCAAACCTGACTTTGTCTTGGGCCCCAAAGATCTGAAGGGCAAACAAACTTATCTTGGAAGTAGGGTGTGGAAAAATCCCAGAATCGAGATCAGAGAATACGATGTGCCTGAACCGGGTGACGAAGAAGTATTAATCGAGGTTAAGGCCTGTGGTATTTGTGGAAGCGACGTTCATATGGCACAGGCGGATGACGAGGGGTATATCCTCTATCCTGGATTGACTGGGTTCCCTGCCATCATGGGCCATGAGCTCTCGGGCATCGTCGTAAAGGCCGGGAAAGGGGCTCGGAATAAACGAACGAATAAACCTTTTGATCCTGGGGAAGAAGTGACCGTAGAAGAGATGCTTTGGTGTGGTCAGTGTAAGCCTTGTGCGGATGGGTATCCCAACCAATGCGAACAATTAAATGAGATTGGCTTTAATGTCCCTGGAGCTTATACAAAATATGTCGTCGTTCCTTCCCGAGTGGTATGGAGCCTCGCTCCTCTGAAGAAAAAGTACTCGGGGAAGGACCTTTTCTTGGCGGGCAGCCTGGTCGAACCTACTTCGGTGGCCTATAATGCCGTGATCGAATGTGGCGGAGGTATCTGTCCAGGGGATAATGTTGTGATCTGCGGCGGAGGTCCCATCGGGTTGGCAGCCATCGCTGTCCTGAAACGGCAGGGGGCTGCCAGGGTGATTCTGTCAGAGACGGTTCCGGAGAGGACGAAAATGGGGAAAAAGATGGGGGCCGACTTCGTCATCAATCCGCTGAAAGAGGATTTTACAGACAAGGTATTGGAGCTCACCGATGGCATGGGAGCGACTCTCTTTCTGGAGGCGACGGGGTTGCCGACTGTGGTATACCCTGCCATTGAACAGGTGATCTGGCGGGGCAAAACGATCGAATGTACTGTCGTGATTGTCGCGCGAGCCGATGCAAAAATACCCGTAACGGGCGAAGTCTTACAGGTCAAGAAATCCCGCATCGTAGGTGCTCAAGGCCATTCTGGATATGGAACCTTTCCGCGGGTCATCGAATGTATGGCGAGTGGGATGGATATGACTCCCTTGATCACCAAGAAGATTCGACTTGAAGAAGTACCCGAACATATCATTCAATTGCGGACCAACCGTACCGATTGTAAAATTACTTATGTAGCGGATTAATACAAATGCACCCCATCCCTCTCCCCAGCTGAGACTGTGTCATAATAGCAGGCAGAGGGGAGAGGCAGCCGGGTTCCAAAGCTTTAGAATGCGGGTCTTTTAGATTGTGGGAAATCGCCGATTGTATAAAGTAGAACGTTTTCATACCACTGGCACGTCTGAATCCGAACGGCTAAAGGTTACCGCTCTAAATCTTTTCCACCCGACCGTCTCTCCCCCCTTCTCCAAAAAATCGTTTTTTTCATATTGCGACACAGTCCCGCTGGGGAGAGGGATGGGGTGAGGGGACCCTCATCTCAAAGTTTGAAATGCGTTTGTATTAGAACAATAAGGAGGAGATTTCAATGGTTGAAAAGGAAAAGGAAAAAAAGTGGCTAACGACCAAGAATCCTGCCATCATCTTTGAGGATAATACGGTGGGCCGTCTGAAAAAGCAAATTTGGGATGCCCCGGAGGCGAAGATTGATCAGATTCTGGCTGACTATGGTATCCCCTCTGAACCTGAACTCGGCAAGCCAGGAAGTTACATCCAGACGACGGTCCGGGATCAGCTGATCAAAAACAGACAGAAAAATGATATCGTCCTGATTCCTGTAGGATGTACAGAAAACCATGGCCTCCATACGGTCAGTGGCCTCGATACTTTTATGGTGACACAAATTGCTGAAGGTCTCCGGCGCTACACTGCGAAACAAGGGCGGCCCATCAATCTGGCTTTGCCACCCCTCAATTATGGCGGTCATCCCTATCATCATCTTGGGATGCCTGGAACCGTAATCATGCCTGAAGAAGTGGTGCGGGAGACATTGGTCTATGTCATGCTTGGACTATGGAATGACGGTTTCCGAAAACAAGTCATCATTAATAACCATGGTCAGCTATGGATGCTCGAAGCAGCGCTGCAGGAGTTTATGAAACGGTACCATTTGCCTGGAATCTTTCGGGTCTTGGATTGGCATCGGGCAGTGCGTGAATTCTTCTATCCCATCGAGAGTGATCTTAGTCTCGAGACCCAATTTGTTCACGCCGACGAAGCTGAGACATCCGTTGCTCTATTACTATTTCCCCCCGGGATGGTGGATATGAAAGTGGTTCAGGATGCGGAAGGGAAAGGGTATCTGCCGGAAGGGCATTTTGACAAGTCCGTCGATCCTTTTCGACGTCCCCACCGCTGGTCAGAGGGGGAAGGCCACGCTGCGATCGAAAGAGCAGCTACACCACAGGGAGTCGTAGGCAGACCCAGCCTCGGTGCCGCGAGAAAAGCGAAAAGGCCAATCGCCGCAATCCTCAAGTATCTAACGCTCGTCAATGACCAAATTCTGGAGGCCTTCCCGCCTGGAAAGGTACCCCCCATTGAAGAGACCACATTAAGAACGACCAAAGAGATGGAACCTTTTTTGAGAGAACCGTTGAGTCCTGGGTGGAAGTCTGTCTATGAGCTACCCAAGATTGGATTTTGAGAACGAAAGGAAAGAGGTCTTTTTCCTTGTTGAAGATTCCCGCGGGAATCATTCTACCACTCTTGAAATATCTCGATCGTTTCTTAAAAAAAATCTACCACCTTATAGGGGAAAGGCTTGAACCAGTATGCAGAAGTGCATCGTGATCTCTACACCTGGCGCCCAGTTTTCTGCATTAGCCATGAAAGAGGATTTCAAGAAGAGCATTAAGAAAGTCGCTGATTTAGGTTATGATGCGGTCGAGCTGGCGGTCCGGGATCCCGGGATGATCGATGTCCATGAGATCAAGAGCCTGCTGCAGCAACATCATTTAACGGTGCCGGCCATCGGCACTGGACAGGCCTATGGGGAGGAAGGTTTGAGTTTTACGGATCCCGATCCAGAGATCAGACGAAAAGCAGTCCAACGGATCAAGAATCAGATGAATCTGGCCGTTGATATCAAAGGGCCCCAGGTCATCGTCGGCCTCATCCGCGGTACGGTCAAGCCCGGGACGGATAAGGGAGAGGCTGAAAAATACTTTATCCAATCCATCGTGGAATGCCTTGAGTACAAACCCGAGGTGACCCTTACCCTGGAACCCATCAACCGTTATGAAACCAATTTGTATAATGATACTCGCTCGGCAATGGAGGTGATCGATAAGATCGGCCGATCGAACCTGAAGATGTTGGTCGATACCTTTCATATGAACATTGAGGAAAAGGATATCATTGAAAGTATCCTCCACGCCAAGGGGTACGTTTCCCACGTCCATTTTGCGGATAGCAATCGATGGGCTCCCGGGTGTGGCCATATCGATTTCGCAGAAATTCTAGATGCGCTAGAAGAAATTGGATATCAAGGAGCTGTTTCTGCTGAAATATTGCCCAAACCCACACCAGAGGAGTGTTTGAAATTGACAATGGAATATTATCAGAAGTTGGGTCTTTAAGAACTGAAAGAGAGGAAAACAAGAGCGTGTCTGAGTATGACATCATAATCATCGGTCACATTACGAGGGATACCCTCGAATATAGAGGAAAAGTCACCCCTTTTACAGGTGGGGCAGCCTATTTCTCCTCATTTGCTGCCAGAAGATCGAATGCAAAAATCTGTGTGGTCACGAAGCTGGCCCGGAGGGATTTCGGGATCCTTGATGCATTGAAAAAAGAGGGAATCGAAGTCATCGCCTTTCCAAGTTCCAAAACGACCTCTATCGAAAATGTCTTCGAATCGGATGATCCCGATAAGAGGAAGGTAAGGCTCATTGCTCAAGCCGATCCTTTCCAACCCGAGGATATTCCGAAGGCGGACGCGAAGATGTACTACCTGGCAGGGCTTTTCGTTGGAGAGATACCCACCACTCTGATTGAATATCTTGCCGGGGAAGGTAAGGTCGCACTGGACCTGCAGGCGATGTTGCGCTCTAATGAAGGGGGTTCTTATGCTTTTAAAGACTGGCCAGAAAAGGAAAGATACCTTCCGATGGTCGACTTCCTCAAGGCCGATTCCCAGGAATCAGAGGTGATTGCGGGGACGTCGGATCGTGAGAAGGCGGCGAGAATGCTTCGTCAGTGGGGAGGGAAGGAAGTCATGATCACCCACGCCTCAGAAGTGATCATTTGTCAGGGGGAGAAAATACATCGGGCTCCGTTCAATCCAAGGAACCTCTCTGGAAGGACTGGGAGAGGAGACACCTGTTTTGGCTCATACACGGCATGGAGACTCCGTCATGGCATTGAGGAATCCGTGCGGTTTGCTGCTGCGCTCACCAGTATCAAGATGGAAAGACCAGGTCCCTTCTCAGGAACGGTTGATGATGTCCTGGCAAGGATGAAAACGCTTTAGAAGATAATTCCTAAGAAGGTGCGAAAAAAGTGGCCAGCCCTATCCTTCAAGGATGGCTGGGTTTCCGAAGCTTTCGAACGCGGGTCGTTTTGATGGTATGGGTGAATTTCCATGGCATGAGAAGTCATGTGTTTAAGCACAGTTATGCCATGGCAGCTGAATCACGAAAGGTTCCGCTCGAAATCTTCTTCAACCCAACCATCCTCTCAGATGACAATTTGTTTTGGAAGTTCTCTAACTTTCTTATACCTTCAGAGGGATTATTCTAAAAAGGAGAAAGAGATGGAAATTGGGTTTAATGGCGCTTCGACGATGAAAACGGATCTTCGTGGAGACATTCGGGCGGCCTCTCAGCAAGGTTACGATGGGCTTGAGATCTGGGCAAAAAAGATGGACGCCTACCTATCAAAAAAAAGTGTCCGTGATCTCCGTGGACTCTTCAAGAAAGGGAAGATCAAGCCCCTTGCGATCAACTCTGTGGAGTTTGTCACATTCAACTCGCCATGGGAAAAGGTTAACACCATGAATCTGATTCAGCGATATGCGGAGATCGCAGATAGACTGAATTGCCCTTACATTGTCTTGGTCCCGAGCCCTCGACCTCAAGGTGTCTCTGACAACGAAGTTTACGAGGAATCGGTGAAAGTCCTTCGTGAGATCTCAAGTAAATTCAGGAATTACAAAGTTAAGTTTGCATTCGAATTCTTGGGCTTTCCCTGGTGTTCTGTCTCGACCCTGGAGCAGGATTTCGAGATCGTGAAGGCGGTGAATCGAAGAAATATTGGGATGGTTCTCGATACCTTCCATTTTTATGCCGGAGGATCGATGCTCGATTCGATTCTGAAGATGGAAAAAGAGAAGATCTATATCCTTCACATGAATGACGCTGAGGGCCTGCCTAAATCAGACCTTCAAGACGCGCATCGCCTCTATCCTGGAGAAGGAGTGATTCCCCTGAAAGAGATCATTTCCAGATTGAAAGAGATCCATTACGATGGACCCGTTTCCATTGAAATGTTCAGGCCGGAGTACTGGACTCAGCCTGCAGAAGAAGTGGCAAAGAAGGGAATGGAGGCGATTAGGAAATTCATATAACTTACCCACAACGGGTTTGTTACGAATGAACCATGAAAATCCCACCAATTCCCCCTCTCCCTTGGAGACTGTGTCGCAATCTGAAAAAACAGATTTTTTCCGGAAGGGGGGGAGGCGGTCGGGTGGAAAAGATTTAGAGCGGTAACCTTTAGCCGTTCGGATTCAGCCGTGCCAAGTGTCTGAAGGCATTCGATCTTATGGAAGCGACGATTTCCCATCAACTAAAAGACCCGCATTCTAAAGCTTTGGAACCCGACTGCCTCTCCCCCTCGGCTTCCAATAAGGAGGGGAGAATTTTGGCGGGAGTGAAAAAATGGTTGTGACCAAGACTTATGACATTGCCTTTCTAGGCCATTACACCAAAGACACCATTGTCTCCTCTGAAGGGACAAGGCGGGTGGATGGCGGCGCTTTTAATTATGGATCCCATCTCGCGATTCGAATGGGGCTACGCGCCGCTGCGATCACACGCCTTGCCCGGGAGGACTTTCACGTTATCGAGGAACTTAAGAAATTGGGAGTGGACGTATTCGCCAAAGCTACCCCCCAATCTACTTGTCTTCGGCTCGAATATCCCACCTCCAACGTCGATGAGCGAATCATATACATCACCAGCTCTGCCGGTCCCTTTACGCCATCGGAAGTTAAAGAGATCTCATCAAAAGCCTTCGTGATCGGTGCTTCTGCTCGCGGTGAGGTGACGCTGAAGGTGATCGAAGAATTGAGGAAGAAAGACGCCCTGATCTCGATAGATCTTCAGGGATTCGTTCGGGTGGTGGATGACGGTCAATTCGTTTTTAAGGGTTGGCCAGAAAAGAAGAAAGTGCTGGCCAGAGTCGATGTCGTGAAGGCCGATGCCGTGGAGGCTGAACTGCTCACCGGCGAGAAAGATATAAGAGCAGCAGCAAACCTCATTGCCGATTTCGGACCGAAAGAGGTTGTTCTAACCCATCAAGAGGGCTTGCTTGTCTATGATGGCAGAAATTTCTATGAAGCCAAGTTCTATCCTAAAAAACTGGTGGGCCGAAGTGGCCGGGGAGACACCTGCATTGCCTCTTATATGGCCCGTCGGTTGAATGCTTCTCCTGTTGAGGCGATGATCTGGGCAGCCGCTGTGACCAGTCTGAAAATGGAAGCAGAAGGACCTTTTCGAAGAGACATCCGAGAAGTCGAAGAACTGATTCAGAAAAAATACAGGCAAGAAAATATTAGGTGAAGAAAATTAAGTTTCGTCTGCCAGTGCGAGCGCCCCGCGCGGGCACTCTTGGACACAGATGCCACACCCCTTGCAATGGTCATAATCGATCTCCGGTCCTTTACCCTTCATCAAGACAGCAAGATCCGGACAGAAAACATCGCAGTTACGGCAGCTATTACATAACCCACATTGGAAGCATCTCTCGGCAGAATGAACGGCACTTGCGCGATCCAAGCCAAGGTTGATCTCGTCGAAGCCTAGGATTGCCCTTTCCTGAGAAAGGGCCTTTCCCTTTAGACGAGGGCTCTTTTCGAAGTACGAGGTGTTGATCTCTCGAAAACCCACGACCTTTTTCCCTTCGAGATTCATCGCTTCGGGATGGAGATAGGCCTCCAGAAACACACCGCCTTTCGTCCCCACCTGAATTGTTCGATAGGCCTCTTTCAAGTCTCTTCCTTTAAGAGTGCAATCGATCGAGATGGCAGCCTTTTTCCCCGAGAGAATCGCGTCGCCAACGCTCCTCGCTTGAGCGATGGCATCTCCGCCTGCAAAGACGCCCGGGTGAGAAGTGGCCATCTGTGGACTGGTTGAAATGAGGTGATCCGCTGATCGCGCGCTTCCCGAGAGAAACCCCCGGTCGGCTGTCTCGCCAATTGCTCGGATCACTTGATCCGTCTCAACGAAAAACTTTGACCCTCGAATAGGAATGGGAGATCGCCTCCCAGAGGCATCGATTTTTCCCATCCGCATCTTCATGCACTCAAGCCCTGTCACTCGCCCCTTTTCGCGGATGATCCGGATAGGAGCGACGAGGAACCGGATTCGAATCCCCTCTCGCTCAGCCTCTTCCACTTCGTCCTTGTATGCTGGCATCTCCTGTTTTGACCTGCGGTAGAGGATCACAGGACTGCTACCCAGGCGGAGGCAGGATCTGGCCACATCGATCGCCGTGTTGCCTCCTCCAATGACCACAGGCCTTAAACCCAATGAAACCTCTTCTCCCAGATTCGAACGCTTGAGAAAATCCAATCCCGAAACCACGTTCTTGGAATCTTCGCCAGGCAGCCCAAGCGGAAGTGACCTCTGAACGCCCGTCGCAATGAAGACAGCCTGATATCGTCTCAGTTCCTTAAATGGGATATCCCGCCCAACTTTCATATTCTTTTTGACTCGAATTCCCAGCGACAGGATCTTCTCGATCTCCTGGTCGAGAATCCTCTTCGGAAGCCGGTAATCTGGAATCGCCCATCTCAGCTTTCCTCCGAGAACAGGCATCGCCTCAAAGATCGTTACCTTGTAGCCTATCCTCGCGAGATGGTAAGAACACGACAGGCCAGCTGGCCCGGATCCAATAACCGCAATCTCCTCTTTTCGCATCGGCCTCAGGGGAGAAGAGAACCTCCCGTGCTTGAGCCCCCAATCTCCGATAAACCTCTCCAGGGCCTGAATCGATACCGGTTCATCATACTCCCCCCGATTGCACGACCCTTCGCAAGGATGAGGACAGACCCTGCCCAGCACGGACGGCATAGGATTCTCCACGGAGAGTTGGGCATAAGCTTCCCGAAATTTCCCCTTGGTCATGTAGAGGATCATCCTTTCGATATCCTGAGCCACCAGACAGGCCTCATTGCAAGGCGCAATCCCCTCCACCGGAACAGGTCTCAAGTACCTCCAGGTGCCGGTCTTATTCCCTGCGGTCGATTGGAGAGACATGGCCATAGGAGGGAGGCCTACGGGAGCCTTCTTTCTCATACAGACCCCTCCGTCTTTACGCGCTGATACGCCTCTCTGGCCCCGGCCACATTTTGATCGATATAGACTGGAGCATTCTCACGAATTGCTTCCAAGACCTTCGAAAGTTTCAATAGGCCCGTGACCTTGGCAAAAGCACCGAGGACAACCGTGCTCACAATAGGAGCCGCTTTGGAGCCCAGCCGGTGCCGGATCGCAATCCCGCTGGCATCGACCGTCGCCACATGAAATTGGTGAGACAAACGAAATTCTTTCGGATCTTTCTGGCTGTTGATCACAACCCAGCCCCCATCCTTAAGCCCCTGGGTGATGTCTGGATTACGCGTGAGATTCTCATCGAGGACGATCAGATGGTTGGGGTTCCGAACCGAGCAGCGCAGCGTAATCTCCCGGTTGTTGACTCGAGTATAAGCCGCTACGGGCGCCCCCCGCCTCTCCGCTCCAAAGGAGGGAAAGGCCTGAACCCATTTTCCCTGTTTGAAGAAGGCCGAAGCCATGACCTTAGAAGCAACGACCGCTCCCTGTCCACCTCTTCCGTGAATTCTGATCTCAATCATCGGTCGCCCTCAATCCCAGAAGGTCGGTCAGTCGGTCCATTCGATCAAGAGATTCTAAATGTCTCAAAAGCTCGAGGGCTCTGTCGGCCCTTTTCATCCCTAAAACGGGAGTGCAAAGATCCATGAACTTCGATTCCAATTGTGAATCCGGATAAGGATAAGAGTCTCCCCCTCTGCAGTCGTCCACGCTCCCTTCGATCTTTTTCCCGTCCTCAAGAGCAATCACGACGCGTGCGCCCCTTTTATCGGGCAGCATTTGATTGATCTTCTCATCTTCATGCACAAAGGTCCTCTCCGCGATGACCTTCACCTGATCCTCGTATTTTGGGATCTCTTCGATCGTCTTCAAGTTCACCGAACCAGAGGCAAGGGAAAGCCCAAGGAGATGGGGAATGGAGAATCGCATGGCATCGCTGTTTTCAGGCTCAGGATTTTCCATCAGCAATGCCCACTTGAAGGTGTAGACATCGATGCGCCGGATTTGGTCCACCTTGACAGGCTCCTTCTGGAGTGCCGCCCTGAAGGCATCCAAGGCAGAATGGGTGAACCGGCACGTGGGGTACATCTTAAAATAGTTTCTTTCAATAAAATATCCCTCGCCCAGACTCTTGGCCAGACGCTCTTCCTTGAGCCCCTCTGAAACGAGCTGTCCAAATGTCACCCTCAAGTTTTCCGGGGAGGATGAAAACCCTGATCTAAAGAGATGATAAGAAAGGATGCCAAAATAGTTGGACATGGCTGCATACATTTGGGAGATGTTATTGCCGTGGAGAGAGTTCCCTGTGTAGGAAGTGATCCCGAAGGAGGAGGCAATATTGGCGATTTCAAAGATCTCATGGGCTTTCATTCCTGAAATCTTGGCCACCGCTGCAGCCGCACCGACTGTCCCCCATGTGCCGTTGGGATGAAACCCAATTCGAAGCGGAGCAGAACTTCCGATCCTTCCCGCCACCTCATAACCCAGGATCACACCCTCGATGAATCTTTTTCCACTCGCGCCGATGGATTCAGAATGGGCTAACGCCGCAGGGATCAATTGGATCCCTGGATGGCCAAGGGCCTTGCTGTTTCCCTCCTCGAACTCCCGGGTGGAGCCAGCTGCTCCGTTCAGGAGTGCGGCGTGCATCGAAGAAAGCTTTTCTTGGTGTCCCAAACGGGTTGAAACCTTCTGATTCGTTGAAGGACTTAGAAGACTGGCCAACCTCTCAAGGGGCGTATCTTTGCTCCCTCCCAAGACCACCCCAAGGGTATCCATGATCACATGCTTGGCATGCGCCACGGTGGCAGCAGGAAATTCATCGAAACGCCTCGTGGCAACAAAATGACACAATTCCTTCAAAGGATCTTTCTTATCCGCGCGCTCGATCAAGCAGCTCCTCCCATTTGGTGTCGATCTCTTTCTGGATCACCTCTATCTGCTTTTCACTGAGGTGACTGAATCGGCCCTGGAGACGGACGTATTCCTTCAAAGGGATTTTTTTCGGCATGGGATTCAATTGATAACGCATGCCATGGTCGACCTCAAAGAGAGGGAAGGTCCTCGTCTCCACGGCAAGCCTTGAGAGCCGGATCATAAGATCGGATTGGAATCTCCAGCCGGGAGGACAGGGAATGAGGATATGGATGAACCGGGTCCCCTTAATTCTCTTTGCTTTCTTTACCTTTCGGGCGAGATCCTCTGGAAAAGCCAGGGATGCAGTCGCAAGATAAGGAATCCGATGAGCAGCAAGAATGGCATCAATGTCTTTCTTCGGTTCTTCTTTCAGGTTCTGGACAGGCGTTGTCGTCGTCCACGAGCCTTTTGGGGTCGCGGAACTTCGCTGGATCCCTGTATTCATGTAGGCTTCGTTATCGTAACAGCAATAAAGGATGTCCTCGTTTCTCTCGGCCGCCCCGGAGAGACTCTGAAAACCAATATCAAACGTTCCGCCGTCACCTGCCCATGCGAGCACGGTGGTGGTGAGATCTCCAATCATCTCTAGACCGGCTTTCAGGCCTGCAGCAGTTGCAGCCGCTGTACCAAAGGAGCAATGGAAGAAAGGAACCTTGGAAGCGGAAAGGGGCCAGTACCCATCCACCACAGACCCGCATCCAGCCGTGGTGATGACAGCCACCCTTCTTCCGAGCGCCTTCAAGACGTGCCGGAAGGCCAATGTTTCGCCACATCCGGGGCAGGCAAAGTGACCGCTTGAAAGAAATTCCTCTTCCAGTTTACCTCCGTTCATCCCTCAACTCCCATCCAGTAGGGCTTCCCTGATCTGATCTCTCCCCGCATCACCTTTTGATAGAGATCTCCCAGACCCTCGGGAGTCACATCCAACCCTCCCAATCCAGCGACGACACCAACGACCTCCGGCTTTGGCTCCATCCCATAGAGAGCTGCCTTCAACTCCTGGCAGAAAATTCCTTCCCCTCCAAGGGAGATGTTCCGATCGAGAACCACAACGCGCTTACTCCCTTTCAGCGCCTGGCGCACCTCCTCTTCAGGAAAAGGTCTGAACATCTTCATCTTCAGGAGGCCCACCTTCTTCCCATCCTTCCGCGCTTCATCTACAAAGGCACGGGCTGTTCCTGTGATCGTTCCGACTGTGACCAAAAGAACCTCTGCATCCTCTGTCAGGTAAGGTTCAACGGGGGCATAGGTCCTTCCGAAGATCGATTCGAACTCTCCCGATAGGCTTCGAAAAACCACCTTGGCCTTTTCCATGGACTCCTGCATATCCTTCTTCAACCTGGCGAAGATGAGCCCGCTGACACCGCCTCCGAAAGTGTGCGGGTCTTTCGGGTCGAGCCGATACTGAGTCTTTCTCGTTGGAAGAAAACGATCGACCTGTTTCTGGCTCGGGAGTGCGACCGGCTCCACAAAGTGGGAGAGATAGAACCCATCCGAAAGGATCATCACCGGGAGAAGCACCGTCTCGGCCAGCCTGAAGGCGATGATGACCGTATCGAGTACTTCCTGGGCTTTCTCACAATAAAACTGAAGCCATCCGGTATCCCTTTGGGAGAGGCTATCGATGTGGTCGGTTCCTAAAGACCAGGGAGCAGCCATGGAACGGTTCACATTGATGAGGACAATCGGGAGCCTTGCTCCTGAGGCCCAGTGCAAGAGTTCATGCATCAGGGCCAAGCCCTGAGAACTGGTGGCCGTGAAGGACCGGGCGCCTGCCATGCTGGCTCCGATGAGGCAGGCCAAGGCCGAGGTTTCAGATTCAACCCTCATATACCGGGCATCCAGTTTTTTCTTGGAGACGAAGTCGGAAAGACTTTCAGCGATGGAGGTTTGTGGGGTAATCGGATAAGCAGCAATCACCTGCACTCGGGATAGTTTCACCGCTTCAGCTGCCGCATCATTACCCGTTAGTAACTGTCTCATCTTCACCTTAAAAGTTTAACATTTAGATCTCCCTCAGCGCCACCTACGATGAGAAACGCTGACTCGAAATCCAACCTCCTTCCCCTATCAGGAATAAACGATAGCCGCTCGCCCTACGTACTTCCTCCCAGATAGGCCTTTTGCATCATCTCGTTATTGAGAAGGTTCT
>CAYMJV010000028.1:0-4794 GCA_964390545.1 uncultured Syntrophaceae bacterium | reverse complement strand
TACGTACTTCCTCCCAGATAGGCCTTTTGCATCATCTCGTTATTGAGAAGGTTCTTGGCCGTATCCGAGAGGACGATGGAACCCGTCTGAAGCACATAGCCCCGGTCCGCAATGGAGAGGGCCATATTGGCATTCTGCTCGACCACAAACACGGTCGTCCCTCTTTGATGAACCATCTGGATCAACTCAAACTGTTGGTCGACCAGAACCGGTGCAAGGCCCATGGAGGGTTCGTCCATCAAAAGTATTTTGGGGTTAGAGAGAAGGGCCCGTGCCATAGCCAGCATCTGCTGCTCGCCTCCGCTCAACGTGATCCCAAGTTGATTACGACGCTCCCTCAGTCGCGGAAAGAGTTCAAACATGTGATCCATGTCCCTCTTAATCTGAACGCTGTCGTTTCTGAGATAAGCTCCCATCTCCAGGTTCTCAGCAACGGTCAGTCGAGGGAAAATCCTTCTGTTTTCAGGAACAATGGAAACGCCCTTTGACACGATATATTTGGTCGGTTTTCCGTCAATCCTCTCGCCCTCCAGTCTGACCTCCCCTCTTTTCGGCCTGCAAACTCCCAATATCGTTTTCAGAACCGTACTTTTCCCAGACGCGTTTCCTCCAAGAAGGCAGACGAGCTCACCTGTTGCAATCTGAATATTGATCCCATACAAGGCCTGAATGGTCCCGTAATACGTATCGACGTTTTCAAGTTTCAGAATCGGCGTGTTGTCCATCGTCTAACTCTTTTTCCTTCCTAAATAGGCCTCGATCACCTGTGGGTGGTTAGCCACTTCCTCGTAGCTTCCCTCAGCTAATTTTCTTCCATAATCCAGAGCGACCACCCTGTCCGAGATCGTCTTGACGACGTTGAGCTTATGCTCGATGACAAGGATCGTATAGCCGTAGACATCCCTCAGCTTCTTGATGAAGTCGGTGATTTCTATCGTCTCCTGTGGGTTCATCCCGGCAGAGGGCTCATCGAGCATCAGAAGTTTGGCACTCGTCGACATCGCTCTGGCAATCTCAAGGCGCCTTCGGTTAGCGTAGGACAACGACATGGCTTTCTGATCGAACCGGTAGCCGGTCAGGCGAGCTCCAAAAAGGCCCAGTTTCTCCTTCGTAACGGTCTCGGTTTCGACCTCTTCTTTTCGGTAGCGGGGTAAGTGAAACAGAATCGAGATCGGTCCGGATTGGGTCCGGCAGAACTGACTCACCTTGGCGTTATCGAGAACGCTCATGTTGCTGAAGAGTCTCAGGTTTTGAAAGGTCCGGGCGATGCCCGCTTTCACCACCTGATGGGGTTTTAATCCTGTAATGTTAGCGCCTTCAAACAGGACCTTCCCCAAGCTTGGAGGATAGATGCCGGAGACAAGGTTAAACACAGTGGTCTTCCCCGCACCATTGGGTCCGATCATGCTCAAAATCTCTCTTTCGTGTAGGGTGAGACTCAAGTCATCGACCGCTTTCAATCCGCCAAAACTCATCGTCACGTTTCTCAGCTCAAGCACGGGCCGGTCGTTCCTCTTGTAGCGAGGGCTTATCTGCTGTTCCGTCTTGCCCCCTTCTGTATAATAAAGATCCGTCGAGGCCTTGAGAACGCCTGTCTCTTCCTTGTCCGGCCTTTTCTTTCCCTTCGTTAAGAAACCAATCTCTCCCATGATGCCCTGGGGTCGAAGCGCTATGAGCACAATCAAGATCAGCCCGTAGGACATCATTCGGTAAGCACCATATTCCCTCAAAAACTCTGGAAGAATGGACAGAAGGATGGCTCCCAGGACCACCCCGACAATATTTCCCAGCCCTCCCAGGATCACCATACAGTAGATGATGACGAGCTGTGGGAAATCGAAATTGTTGGGGAAAACAGATTCTTGAAGGGAGGCAAACAGAGTTCCCGTCGCACCCGCAACGAAGGCACCTCCCGCAAAGGCCAAGAGTTTCATCTTCGTTGTATTGACGCCCATTGCTTCTGCGGCAAGTTCATCCTCACGAATGGCTTCCCAGCCTCTTCCTAATCTCGATTTCTTGATCCGGAATGACCCGAGGACGACGATCACAGCAAAAAACCAGATGATGTATGAAGTGGCAATTGGAGATTCAATGCTTAACCCAAAAAAGTGGATCGGATCGAGATTGTAGATCCCATTGACCCCTCCCGTGATATTGATGGGCCGGTCGAGGTTGAGCAATAACAATCTAAAAATTTGAGCAAACGCCAACGTAACGATGGCCAGATAATCTCCTTTCAATCGTAAACTGGTCGACCCTAAGGCGAATCCAAAACCCATGGTGATGAGTGCGGAAAGGGGGAGCACGAGTAAAAAGGATAAATGGATATTGAAGTGGTTTGAGGATAAAAAAGCATACGTATAACCACCAATGCCGAAAAAAGCAACATAGGATAAGTCCAACAACCCGGCAAATCCTGCCACAACGTTCAGTCCCAAGGCAAGCATGACGAAGAGGCCCGTTACGTTATAGATTCTCAGCCAGTAATTATTCGGCATGAGCAAAGGAGCAATGGCAAGGATGATCCCGATGGCCAAACAAAGGATCGCTTTGTCCCTTCGGCTCCCCTCTTCTCTTGCAAGATCTTGTTCCATTAAACCTTTTCCGTAATCTTCTCTCCCATCAGACCCCACGGCCTGAAGATGAGGACAAGAATAAGAATGATAAATGCGACCACATCCTTGTAAGTGGCCGGGAAGAAGGTCGTGGCCAGTGATTCGATTAAACCGAGAAGAATACCACCGATCATGGCACCGAAGATATTTCCAATTCCTCCGAGGACAGCGGCAGTGAATCCTTTCAGCCCTGCCTGAAAACCAACATAATAATCGACCTGGGTGAAGAGCAGTCCGACAAGCGTTCCTGCTGCCCCTCCTAGAGCAGAACCGATCAGAAATACCAGGACAATGATCCGGTCCACGTCAATACCCATAAACGTCGCGGCTTCGGTATCCTGAGCCGTGGCTCGCATGGCTTTTCCCACCTTTGTCTTCTTGATCAAGATGGTCAAGAGAGCCATCAGGCCAAATGCGACAACGATCACGAGAATCCTCATAAACGAGAAGACCACACCTCCTGCCTCAATGACACGGAGGCTCTCAGGAATGAGTGAAGAGACATGGAAAGAGCGTGCCTTTGCTCCTTGATAGTTCAAAACGAGATTCTGTAAGAATATGGAAACGCCGAGCGCACTGAGGAGAAGATTCATGCGGGGCGCTTTCCGAAGAGGGCGATAAGCAAACCGTTCAATGATCACTCCCAGTAAACCGCTTAGAGCCATGGCAACGATAATCATCAAAGAGATGATCAGAGAGGCATGGAGGATGGGGACATTTCCCCTGCTCAGGAGATAAAGGACCCACCATCCAATAAAACCCCCGATCATATAGACCTCCCCATGGGCGAAATTGAGCATGGAGAGAATGCCGTAGACCATCGTATAGCCGATGGCGATCAAGGCATAGACGCCGCCAAGGGTCAGACCGTTGACTAACTGTTGAGGTAATTGTTGAAGATAGATATCCATCTCTTTGACCCAAGGACACAGGAATAAAGAAAGGTCCTGATCAATGGAAATGGATCAGGACCTTTCTTGAGAAATCATAGACCGACCTATTGGTTGTTATTTTCCGGTCATGACAGCGAGTTGTTTGAAATCTTTTCCTACGACCTGGAAGAAGTAAGTGGCGCCGCCTGCCAGATCGCCCTTTGGGTCAAAGGTGACTGGGAAACCCAGAATTCCTTTGAAATTCTTTGTAGCAGCCACATTTGCCAAAACTTCTTTACGGTTCAACTTATTGGCCTTTCCTGCCTTGTCGATTGCCGCCAGAAGAATATTGGCCGCCTCATAGGCCGGGGGGCCGAAACCGCTGATCGAACCGTATTTGCCTTCGAATTTCTTAATGTAGTTGGCTGCTGCTGGAATGGCAAACACATCAGGTGCAAAGTGATAGACATAGGCACCCTCTGCAGCTCCTTCGGAGGCCTGGATAAAATCTTTCTTATCCCGTGCACCCTCTGTTCCGAAGAATTTTGCTTTAATCCCCAGCTCTTTTGCCTGGCGCACACCGATGGCCTGATCCGGGGCAGTCGTGGCGACGAAGAACAAGATATCAGGGTTGAAAGCCTTCACTTTGGTCAGGACCGGTGAAAAATCCTTGGCCCCGGCGACAATGGTATCCTGCATGATATCACTATCCTTCATCCCTAATTTCTTGAGCCCTTTAATCGTTTCCGATGCGATGTTCTCACAGTAAGCGACCTTCTCGTTTAGCACAGCGACCTTTTTCGCCTTGAGGTTCTTAGTCATGAAGAGGGCGCAGTTCCACCCGTGCGCGTCGTTTCTCGCATTGACCCTAAAAAAGTTCTTAAAGCCCTGCTCCGTTAGGTCTGGTTTTGAGGCAGCCGTGGTAATATTGACGAGGTCGCAACCGCTGTAGATTTTCAATGTAGCCTGGGCCGTATGGCTCATGGGCGGGCCAATGACACCGAGCATCGAATCGTCAGCACAGAATTTCTGAGCTACGTTGACGGCCTGGGCCGGGTCCATGGCGTCATCACCCATGGGATGCTCAATTTTCATCCCCTTGATGCCGCCCTTCGCATTCCATTCATCGATCGCAATCTGAGCTGAATTGTAAATCTCCATACAGGGAGCCGCTGCATCCCCTGTAAAAGCGCCTGCATCCCCTATACGAATCACTTTTTGAGTATACCCAACTCCAGGAAAGCTAAACGCCAAACCCACGATCAAAAGAACCAACCAAATTGTCTTTTTCATTTCCTCCCTCCTTT
>CAYMJV010000027.1:0-35332 GCA_964390545.1 uncultured Syntrophaceae bacterium | reverse complement strand
TCTATCGCTACCTCAAACATCTTGTCGAGGGATTCAGATCAAAACCTCATTTCGATCCACAGGATTTTTTTGAAAGGGGAAAACAATGGAATACAAGGCCATCGAGTTAATCAAGGAAGAGGAGATCGCTTTCATCTATCTGAACAGGCCTAACGTTTTGAACGCTCTCAATGAAACGATGAAGGATGAACTCATCCACGCACTTAAGGAGACTGAAGAAGATAATAATATCCGGGTTTTGATTCTTACTGGTCGGGGTCGAGGTTTTTGTGCCGGCGCCGATCTTAACAGATTTGTGGAGATTCAAGAAAGTGACAAGGGGGATCAAAAGAAGTCAAGATTCGGGTCGATCGATTTCCCCAGGGTCTTTATACAGTACCCCAAACCAATCATCGCAGCCATCAATGGACCAGCTTACGGTTTTGGTTTTACCGTAACCCTTACGTGTGATATTCGTCTTGCCTCAGAAAAAGCAAAATTTAGCCTTGCTTTTGTCCGGATAGGAGTCACCCCGGAATTTTGTAGCACCTATTTTCTACCTAGGCTGATAGGCTATGGCAAAGCTGCAGAGCTTATTTTCACTGCCAGACCCTTCGACGCTCGTGAAGCATTAGAAATAGGGGCGATTAACCATGTAATTCCACACCACCGACTCATGCCTGAGGCAAAAAAGATAGCCAAGCAAATTGCCTCCATGCCCCCTACTGCCGTGCAGAAGTCAAAAGAAATTCTACGCCATGGGATGCAATCCACTCTGGATCAAGTCATACAGCATGAAGCTGTCGTCTTTTTCGATGCCATGAAGACGGAGGAACATCGATTGGCTCTAAGCAAATTAATGTCTCTGATGAAATCCGAGCATGACGAGGCTCTTCCGGCTCAAAAATCTAAAACGCGAAGATAATTGTAAAGACCGATGCTCCATTTTATAATTGGGGCATCATAAAGGGAGTAAATAAATGGACTTTGAACTGACCAATCGCCAAAAACAGATTCGTTTAGCTGCTCGTGAGTTCGCCGAAGGCGAACTGGTGCCCATTGGCAAAGAGTGTGAGGCCAAGGGAGAGTATCCAAGAGATCTCATCAAAAAAGCTGCTCAGTTGGGTTTCATTGGGGTTTATATCAAAAAGGAATATGGAGGCCTCGGGTTAGGTCTTTTCGAACATGCCATTATCTTGGAGGAATTCTGGAGGGCTGAGCCTGGATTGGCCCAAGTCCTCGCCCAAACCGCATTTGGCTCAGAAGTGCTGCTGCGTTACGGCTCAGAGGAACAAAAGAAGAAGTATCTACCTCCAATAGCAAAAGGGGATTGGGGCATGGGTTTTTCGATTACTGAGCCGGAGGCAGGGAGCGATGCAGCTTCTGCGACGACCACAGCGGTAAGAGTCGGAGATGAGTATGTGATCAATGGCAGCAAGGTAATGATCAGCAATGGTACAGAAGCCAATTTCCTTTTGGTCTTTTGTTTAACCCATCCCGAAGAAACCTCCAAATCAAAGCGTCACAGTATCCTTCTGGTTGAGACAGACCGTCCCGGATACAAGGCGGACAAGATCCACGGGAAGATGGGAATTCGTGCGGCAGATACAGCCAACCTTTTTTTCAATAATGTGAGGGTGCCTAATGAAAATCTAGTGGGTGTCGAAGGGAATGGGTTCCTTCAGTTGGTGGACTTTCTCGACCGCTCGAGAGTGATTATCGCGGCTCATGCAGTAGGGCTTGCACAAGGCGCCCTGGAGCAGGCCGTCAATTATGTGAAAAAGAGAAAACAGTTTGGGAAGACCATCGCTTCGTTTCAAGTGACTCAATTCAAGGTGGCTGAGATGTCAACGCTGATCGAAACGGCAAGGAACATGATGCATAAAGCCTGTTGGTATGTCGATCGGGGAACAGCAAACACCCAGCTGTCGGCGATGGCGAAATGGTGGGCTTGCCAGGTAGCCGTCAAAGTGGTAGACGAAGCACTTCAGCTTCATGGCGGATATGGTTACCTCGATGACTATCCCATCGAACGTTTCTACCGTGCGGCCAAGCTACTTGAGCTCTACGAGGGAACAAAAGAGATCCAGAAGCTCACCATTGGCCGCCGCATTTTGGGAATCACATAGAAAATAGGATCCGAGGATTCAAGGAGCCAAGGGTTCAAGAATTTAGAAAAAATTATTTCTTTTCATTTAACCCCTAGAACCCTAGACCCCCAGAACCTTTTTATTTCTATTTATGAAACAAAAGATCGGCGTTTATATCTGTCATTGCGGAACCAATATCGCGGCAGCTGTGGACTGCGAGGAGCTCGCCCGTTTTGCGGGGACTCTCCCCGGAGTAATGGTCGCCCGGGACTACCGTTACCTCTGCTCTGATCCGGGACAGGATTTGATCAAAAATGATATTCGTGATCTTTCAATTGATCGGGTCGTCGTTGCTGCCTGCTCCCCACGAATGCACGAAGTCACCTTCCGAAATGCTGTCTCATCCGAAGGACTCAATCCTTATTTCCTCAACATTGCTAATATCCGTGAACAGTGCTCCTGGGTTCATAAGGATCGGGAAAAGGCCACAGACAAAGCCAAACAAATCCTCCGGGCCGCCGTAGCAAGGGTTTTACGCCAGGAAGCTCTTACAGCGAGAAAAGTTGAGATTAAACCTTCGGCTTTGGTCATGGGAGCTGGGATCGCTGGGATTCAGGCGGCCTTGACGATGGCCAATGAGGGAATGAAAGTCTCTCTTATTGAAAGGGCCCCCTATATCGGAGGCCACATGGCCCAGCTGGATAAGACCTTCCCGACTCTGGACTGCGCCTCCTGTATGTTCACACCGAAAACTGTGGAAGTAGCTCGAAATAAGAATGTTGAACTCTTCGTCTGCTCGGAGGTGGTCGAGGTAAAAGGTCATGTGGGAAATTTTAAGGTGGCGATCAGAAGACAACCCACTTACGTGGATCATAATCGTTGCACGGGTTGCGGAGATTGTGTCGAGGCTTGTGTTTTGAAAAAAGGAGTACCTTCTGAATTTGAAGAGAGTATGGCGAGGCGCCGGGCGATCTACATCGCTTTTCCCCAGGCCGTCCCTCTTAAGGCAGTGGTTGATAAGGAAAGTTGCCTTTTTTTAAGCAAAGGGAAATGTAAGAAGTCCTGTGTCGAAGCCTGTAAGGCAGGGGCCATCGATTTTGAACAGAAAGAAGAGGTTATTGAGAGGGAAGTGGGTTCCATTATCATTGCTACGGGATTTGACCTCTATGATCCCCATGCTCTCCCCCAATATGGATATGGAGTTTGTGAGAATGTCATCACCAATCTCCAGTTTGAAAGACTTGCAAGTCCATCCGGTCCCACCCAAGGAGAGGTCTTGCTAAAAGATGGAGCCGTTCCGAAAGGGATTGCGTTTCTCCATTGTATAGGAAGTCGGGATGAGAATGCGAACCTCTATTGCTCTAGAATCTGCTGCATGGCGTCAATGAAACAGGCCCATCTCGCTAAAGAGAAGACAGGGGCTGAGATCTACGAGTTTTACATCGATATCAATGCCTTTGGGAAAGGATACCAGGAATTCTACAAGAGAATTCGAGAAGAGGGAGTTTACTTCATCCGGGGAAAGGGGTCGGAGATTTTTAAGAAGGATGGCCGTCTTGTCGTTGCAGCAGAGGATACCCTGCTTGGGACCCCACTGGAGATCTCCGTCGATATGGTGGTCCTGGGAGCCGGTCTAACAGCCCGCCATGATGCTGAAAAAGTTGCGCACGTGTTCGGGATCAGCCAGAGTGCAGATCGATTTTTTATGGAGGCCCATCCGAAATTGAGACCCGTATCCACGAATGTCGATGGGATCTTTCTGGCAGGATGCTGCCAGGGACCCAAAGATATTCCAGACACGGTGGCCCAGGGTTCTGCCGCTGCAGCTGAAGCGATATCCCTGTCCAACCAAGGAGAGATCGAGGTTGAACCCACCACAGCAACCATTGATCCTGACCTTTGTGCTGGTTGTAAACTGTGCATTGAGATCTGCCCCTACTCGGCCATTGATTTTCTGGATGCTAAGGGAATCTCTGTGGTGAACGAAGCCCTTTGCAAAGGTTGCGGTGCCTGCACAGCCATTTGTCCGAGTAAGGCAGCCCGGCAGAACCATTTCACCCAGGATCAGGTGCTATCTGAAGTGGAGGGGCTGGTAGCTTAATTTTAGGTTTCAGATTGTAAAAGATCAAACTAATTACCCATGGGCGAATGGCTATTCAAGAACCATGAAAATTGAATTCTTAAGAAGACCTCCAGGCTGTCATTCCCGTGCAAACGGGAATCCAGGCATGTCTCCGTGGAAACAGGGAGCAATAAGATAAAAAAATGGATTCCTGTTTTCGCAGGAATGACGGATGGTGCTAAATGAAGATCGACCCGAAGACCTTTGTTCAGGATTATCATCTCAATCTATGCATCCAGTGTGGGACGTGTACCGGCGGATGTCCAGTTAAATTCAGGTCTCCCCTCAATATGCGGAGACTTGTTAGACAAACAGCTTATACTGACAACCCTTCCTTGCTTTTCAAAAGGCCTGAATTGTGGGCATGCACCACCTGCAGCACCTGCACCCTCCGGTGTCCAACAGGAGTGAAGAACGTTGATCTCATTATGGGGATTCGGAATTTTCTTGCCCGGCAAGGCGAAGTCCCCTCAACGATTAGAGATGCCCTTGAGTATACTCTGCTGCACGGAAATCCATGGGGAAGGTTCCGGGATCGAAGGGCTGATTGGGCAAAAGATCTTGGAGTAAAGATCCTCGGCGAAGCAACCTCCGAGACACTCCTCTATGTAGGGTGTGCCCCTTCCTACGACCCAAGAGTCCAGAGTGTTTCTACATCGCTGGTCAGGATCTTCCAAAAGGCAGGTCTCGACTTTGGCATCTTTGGGAAAAAGGAATCTTGCTGTGGAAACGAGATCAGGAGGATGGGAGAAGAAGTCCTCTTCAAAAAACTGGCCAAAGATAATACGGCATTATTCAAGAAGTCAGGCATTAAGCGAATCATTACCATCTCCCCTCATTGTTTCAATGCCTTCAAAAATGACTATCCTGATATCGACATCCCTGTTCAACATTATACGCAGGTGATCGTTGAAATGATTGAGATGGGTAAGATAAAACTTTCAAAGGAAATCATCACCCTTGCCACCTATCACGACCCCTGTTTTCTCGGAAAGCAGAACAAGATCTTCGATGAGCCGAGAAAGATCCTCACCTCCATCCCCGGATTAAGTTTTGTTGACATGGAAAGGTCGAAACAGAGAAGCCTCTGCTGTGAGGGTGGAGGAGGTAGGATGTGGGCGGAAGGGGGAACCGAGGGAATGAGAAATGGAGAGATCCGCATCAAGGAGGCCATCTCTTTAGGTGCTAAAGTCATGGCCACTTCCTGTCCTTTCTGCCTCTTGACCTTTGAGGACGCCGTCAAAATCTCTGGCCTCACCGACCAAATTGGGATAAAAGACATTTCGGAATTGGTAGCGGAAGCAATGTAAGTACAATCAATGCCAAATGTCAAAATCCCAATGCCAAATCAATGTCAAAGCCCAAAATCCCTGCCTCCGGCAGGCAAAATTTTTGAAATTTGAAATTTGGATTTGATTTGACATTTGAACTTTGAACTTTGTCATTTTCATCAATTGAATTTGTTCAGGAGGATTACATGAATATTGCGGTTTGTGTGAAACGAATTCCTAAGACTGCCGAGGCAGATATCTTCATCGAGAAGGATGGAAAAGACATAAAGAAAGATAATCTCGTCTTCCATCTGAACGATTGGGATAGTTATGCAGTCAGAGAGGCGGTCCTTCTTAAGGAGAAACATGGGGGTACAGTAACCGTCCTTTCAATCGGACCTGAAGAGTCAAAAGAAGTTTTGACGAGATGCCTGGCCATGGGCGCGGATAAGGCATTGAGGATCGAGGAGCCCTCTGCTCAGGATGGTCATCTGACTGCAAAGATCCTCGCTCAGGCTCTCAAGGATCAATCCTTTGATCTCATCTTAACAGGTGTTCAGGCAGAGGATGACGGTTGCGGACAGGTTGGAGTCAGCCTGGCCCAGTTGTTGGGCCTGCCTCATGCAGCCATTGTTAATCAAATTGAAATCACCGGTGATCGGGCCTTGGTGAAAAGGGAGCTCGAGGGCGGAATAGAAGAAAGTGTGGAGCTTAAACTGCCGGCCGTCCTCACCATTCAGACCGGTATTAACGAGCCCAAATATGTCTCTCTGGCAGCCATTTTAGAAGCTGAAGAGAAAGAGATGGAAGAGGTTTCACTCGAGAAGTTAGGACTCACTCCCAACGAACCATTGCAGGCAACCATCGAGCAGGTCTTCTTCCCACCAGTGGGGAAGATGGCAGAAATACTGAAAGGAAATCCCGACGAAGTAGTGGGAAAATTGACTGAAATCATTAAGAAGAAAAAAGGGTAGCACCCTTTTGGTCATTCCCGCCCCGTGTCAAAGCACGGGGTGAACTCCGGCGGGAATCCAAACTCCTGGATTCCTGTTTTCACAGGAATGACAAGCTTTAATTTGGAGGAGTAAATGAGTGAGATCTTTGTACTGGTGGAGCATCGACAGGGAAAGATTCGTGACATCACCTATGAGATGTTAGGGCTGGGAGAGAAGATAGCCACTCAGCAGGGGGCAACCTTGACAGCGGTTCTTCTGGGCAAAGGTGTCAACTCCTTTGCCGGCGACCTGGCGACAAGGGCGCCGAAGGTCCTGGTTGTTGAAGATGATCAAGTGGAAAACTTCAATTCTCTGTGCTATCAAAAAGTTCTTTCTCCTCTTATATCGAAATATCAGCCCCTTCTTACCCTGATCGGACATACTGCTTTTGGAATGGACTTGGCGCCGAGTCTTTCGGTAGAGATGGGCTTGCCAATGGTTACCGATTGTATCGGCCTTTCTCTTGAGGGGAACCGATTGAAGGGAATTCGTTCCATCTACGGAGGAAAGGTGAATGCCAATATATCCTTGAAAGAATCGGAAGGATATATCGCAACGATTCGGCCAGGCATCTTTAGTCCGAGGACACCGGGTGGAAAAAAGGGTAGAATCATTATGGAACCCTCCCCGATCAAAGGCACGGTTGATTTGAAAAAATTTATCGAATATATTGAAGCTCCAATCACAGGGGAAGATATTACTCAGGCAGAGATCATTATTGCTGTTGGCCAGGGCATTGGAGGCCCTGAGCACATTCCCATGATTGAAGAAGTAGCGAAGAACTTGGGCGGCGTCATTGCATGTTCCCGACCGGTGGTAGATAGAAACTGGCTTCCCAAAGAAAGACAGGTTGGGATTTCAGGAAAGACCGTAAAACCCAAGGTCTATCTTGCCATTGGCATCAGCGGTGCCTTTCAGCACGTAACTGCCATGCAAGGCTCTGAGACGATCATTGCAATCAATAAGGATTCCCGCGCCCCCATCTTCGGGGTAGCCGATTACGGGATTGTGGACGATTTTCAGAATGTGATTCCGATTCTAAAAGAAAAAACGAAGAAATGAAGAAAGAGGGTTCGAGGTCCAAGCGTTTATATGGGGGACGATTTCAGATTGAAAGGAATTTCAAAGACATCCATCAAGAAGTTCAACACGCCCTAGGCAGTGGGGGCGGGGGAGATCTCTACCGAGTCATATCGGTTGTTGAGAAAATGTTTTAGTTTCGGAAGATCTTTATTCAATATCTTAATAAACTTCAAGCCATATTGATACCCCTCCCAATCCTCCCACAAGCAGATATCTTTCCAAACGATCTCAACGACCGCGCTAAAGTTGGCGACCTCAAACCCTCTGGGGAATGAAACTCTAATGTTTATTCTCTTTCCAATGGGCATTTCTTCGAAAGTCTGAATGAGAAAGCCTGTTTGGCTTAAATTGATGACTAACCCTGGGCTGACGTTTTCCTTATCGATGTTCTGAAAATCAACGGGGACATTAATCAAAATCCTTCGATGTCTCCTTTTCTCTTTTACTCCAGAAGATCTGCGCATTTTTTCCTCCTCATTAATCCATTTGTCTCAAGACTCTGAAACCCAGGGGGTTCCGACTCACGATGATTAGATATTTGGAGTGCAATTTCAGTTCCAAAAGGAAATTGAAGGGGAAACCCTTTGATTTTTAAAGGATTTTAGAAAAATCGAAATTTAATGGAGGGGTTTGGAGTAAACAATTTTTGCGCACAAAATAGAAATTATTTGCAGACTTTGCCCCTTTCTTGGTAAGACGTATCGAGGTTGAAAGAGTTGGGGGCCTCATTTAAATTCTATAAACTGGTCTTTGGGTGCCGAACAGACCGGGCAAACCTCGGGCCAGACTCCGTCTGATACATGACCACACACCTGGCACACATAATAAGTCGTTTCTCGTTCTCCAATCACGTGATTGATCGCATATTTGTAAAGCTTGGCATGGCCATCCTCAACATCTCTCGAATTGGAGAAGATAGTCGAGGCCGCGATGTCCCCTACCTCCTCGGCGAGTTCGATAAAATGGTCAAAAGCCACACCCGCAATGTTAGTTTCTGACTGAAAACTCTCTTTGAGATTGGTATCGGTATCCTTGATCTCTCTGAGCATACGAAGCGCCCGCTCTCCGTGAATCTCTTCGCTGAAGGAGATCACGCGGAAAAGCTTGGCGATTTGGGGAAGATCTTCTTGGTCTGCCTTCTTAGCAAAGAGTTTTAGGCGGAGTGCAGCCTTTGCCTCACCCTCATAAATTTTGTGAAAAGCCTCTTTGAGTCTCTCGTCCATTTATCCTCCCTGGCAATTTAATCCAACGACATTCCATTGACAAAAAAATAGAAACATCTTACTTCTAATTCCGATCCCAAGAGAGAAAACAGAGGAAATGAAGTAAGTTCGGAGTGGGGAACAAGAAGTTCGGAGTTTAGGAATCGACATGGCGTAGCATTACTGGGGTGGGGTAATCCCTAACTTAACAAGCAGACGTTTGACAAATTCCGGTCCATCTGGTTTGAACGCGGGAAGGACCCATGGCATATCCTGCAGATTCTGCAGGACAGAAGGCAGCAGGTCAAAAGGAATAGATACAAGTTGCTGACCTTCCGGAAACAGGTTTCTTCGCTTCATGCCATGGCCAAGACCGGTCATGAGGTAATTCAGTTCTCCGGTGATGTATGGATAAGCAAAAATCCATGCACATCCTATCGCGGCGGAGCATTTGCCTGACCACATCTTTCCCGTTCTGTAGCTCATGGCCCGTAGCAGAATTTCTGTTTGGCTGGTCTTGGACAGGATGACTAAAACATCTGGATCAAATGGGAGTTTGCTTAACGGTGACAAAGCAACATAGTTAGCGACACCTCTCCCTATCCTCGGTATATAATGGTAGAGCCTGCTTGCGGAACGCGCGTCTTCAAAAATTCTCAGCCCGGCTCCAAATTCTCCACTGATGAAAGGCTCTGGGACATCTGCCTGCCCTAATACATACGGTCCTGCATCACACATATGGTTTTCTTTATCAGCAAAAAAGGCATTCCCTTCCTGGGCCCTCTTGAGCATTTCGCATAGAGCCATATTTTCGCCGAGCCTCTCGATGCTGTCTGGTCGTCTGGTCAGGAATTTGACGCCTACAGGATGTACGTCGAACTTGAATTTGTCCAAAATAGCCAAATCTTTCTTAGTTAGAATCATTTTCACCTCTGAAGAAGATGAGGTCTTTCATTAAGAACTTCAACCCATGGTTTCAAGGAGAGTTTTTGGGGGCTCCATGACGGGGAGCCCCCAAAACCATAAGGGATTAGCTCTAATACAAGTGGCGAGTTGGCCAGACGCCAACTTTTACAATCTTACCTTTACGCAACTGGTCTACACGTACTGCATCAACTCCCTCGATTTGACCTGGTCCATAGGTTATGGGTGAACTGCTTATATTACCGGTGTTAAGGTTCTTAATCTGGTAAAAGCCGTGATTAAGTACGTCAGCCGGCTTCAATTTGTCAAAAGGCACCTTTTGTAGGGCAAGTCTTAGTGCCTCAGTCTGGATCATGGCTTCAAGCGTGCCTCCCATATACTGGATGTGGCTAGCAAATTTTTGCGGATGGTACTTCTTCTGATTTGCGATTTGGAACTTAACCCCAGGGGCAGGGTCATCCCAGTTGGGGAAGCTACCAGCGCAGACATAACCATCACCCAACTCCCCCATGGCCGGAGCAAACACTGCAATGTGACCCGGTGTGGCAACGCCAAGGGTCAACTTGTAGGGCTGATAGGGTCCCATACCCAGTCTGACCATCTCCTTCACGGTTGGCTGCGAACCAGGGTTAATCATCACACCAAGGGCAAGGTCAACCCTGTTTTGCTTCAGCCACATCAGCTGGGTGGTCGGTGGAGCAGTGGGTACCAGAGGCACATACTGACTTCCAAGAAACTCATATCCCAACCCCTTGAGGTAGGCCTCCATTTCAGGTATTTCGATCGATTTACCCATAGCGTTATCCGCGGTAAGGTAGGCAACCCTTGGTTTCCTCTTTTCCTTCCATTCCGCAAGGAACCAGTCGGCGACGGCCGCTACAGAATCGGTGTAAATGGGGTAATAACTCATAATGGTTCCTGGCGGCTTCAGGAGATAAGGTCCAGTAGCCATACTGGTGGCACCCATTTTGTCCTCATTTAGCCTGTCCTTTAATGCCAGCGCTATGGGCGACCCAGAGCACCTGTAGACCAGTATTCCCTTTGCCTTGAGCTCTTCGTAGATCGTCAACGCCTTTGCCGGCTTGAGCTCATCATCCCGCCACAGAACCTCCAGAGTAATATCGGCAGGGAATTTCTCTTTTCGCCAGGGAGCCATATTTTTTGTCTCATTAACATATTTTGCATAGTCTTCGAATGCTTGTAGAACCGCTGCTGAATCCTCAGCATACGCCCCGGTGAGCGATTGGGTGCCAGAGATATATAGTTTTTTCTGAGCATTTGCACTGGCAGGAAATAGCGATAAGGCCACAATCACAACAATCACGGAACTTACCAACGCCAATTTCATCTTATTCATTCTTCTCCTCCTTTCAAATTTATGACTCGATTAACACCATCGATTGGGTGTCCTGTTGAATTCGATCACCTCCCTTCTCTCTATTTATTCTTCATGTGAGAAAGGCCATAGCCTGAAATAGGTCTTGATCATCCCCCACCGGTGAGCAAGCCCCCTGGGTTCAAAAATAAGGAAGAGGATGATGACTAACCCGCGGGTAATGAGGGCCAGTGAGGCAGCTGCCTGGGCAGCAACAACTGCGGATAAGATTGGGCCAACGATAGTGACTAGCTCGTCCAGAAGTTTGAGAGAGATGGCACCCATAATTGCACCGGAGGTACTGCCCATACCACCAACAATGAGCATGCCCAGATACCACACGGAATCCATAAAGGGAAATTGGTCGACACTGGCAAAAGCATAGTAGTGAACCAAGAGTACTCCGGCCACACCCGCGTAGACACAACCGATAAAAAACGCCTGGAGTTTATAACTCCACAGACTAATCCCCATGACCTCGGCCGCCAGATCATTATCTCTGACTGCGACGAAGGCCCTGCCCGCCCTGGTCCTGGCGATGTTGTTAGCCAGGAGTGTTGACAGACACGTGAATACCATCACCAGGTAAAAGTAGCTGGCTTTGGACTTCAATACGAAACCCCCTATTTTTGGTTTGGGCACAGGCATACCGTCGGGACCACCTGTGACATGGTATAGTTGGAGTATAAGCCAGATAATGATAAAGTGCGCAGCGATGGTCGCCATAATGAGGTAGAAGCCTTTGATCTTTAAGGATGGGAGGCCGAAGATCAAGCCGGCTATTCCCGCGGCCAGGGCAGCACAGGGCAGGGCTGTCCAGAATGACCACCCCAGCTTGGCAGTCAGGATAGCAGAGACATAGGCACCGACTGCCATAAAGCCGACATGACCTATGGAGATCTGGCCACAGTATCCGGTTAGAATATTGAGCCCGTGCACGCTGACAATCGCAATACCGATCATAGTCATGATTGTCAGTATTCGGTCACTGAGAAAAAGCGGGCAGACGGAAAGAAAAACGAGGAAAGCTAACAGGATTCCCCAGTCTCCTCTGGTGCGGAAGATAGCCATATCCTGCGCATAGCTTTCATGAAAGGTTCCAGAGCGTGAACCCATCGATTAAATCCTCTCTATCCTGACCAGACCAAATAGACCGTGGGGCTTAAAGATGAGTACAATGATCATTACGATAAATGGGAAGACATTAGCCAGCCCGCCACGAGGAAGGAGTGGGTCCAGATACCCAGCAGCCACATTCTCCAGCACACCCAGGATGACTCCAGCTACAATGGCCCCGCCAATGGAGTTCGCCCCTCCCAACAGGACGACTGCGAATGCTTTCAAGCCGACCTCAGCGAGGGGAATCATTACACCCGATACGCCACCCAGGAGGATACCCCCGATCACACCGACCACACATGCAATGATCCATGAAACAGCATAGACGGTGGTTGCCTTGATGCCCACACTTTGTACCACCTGCAAATCCTCGGCAGTAGCTCTCATGGCCAGTCCAATTTTAGTGTAGCGGAAAAAAAGCATGAATATAATTAATGCAGCGACAGAAACGATCAGTCCGATGAGCGACTCCGAAGGCATGGATATCTCGCCGAGTTTCAAGGCAAGAGTCGGCAGGACGCCATGGTAAGTCTTATATTCACCACCCCAGATCAGGGTAGCCAGTCCTTCTAACACAGTGGCTAAGGCTATCGTCATCATAATGATCGCGAGTTCGGGTTGACCCACCAGAGGGCGTAAAGCAAGGCGTTCTATTAACAGGCCCATGATGATTGCTGTACCAATTGCCAGGAGGATGCTGATCCATATTGATAGGCCGAATACGACCAGGAAGGTATAGCCCAGGTAGCCACCAATCAATACGAAGTGCCCCTGAGCAATGTTAAATGCATTGGAGCACTTAAGAATGATAACAAAACCTATGGCCACGAGCGCATAGATCATACCGAGAGCCAAACCTGTTACAACCAATTGGAGAAAGAAAGTCATATGGCAGCCCCTTCGACGGACTTAATACTTAGCGTCGTCTTTGTTGTCCCTATCCGGCCATCCCGGTATCTGACCCGAGCTTCGATAGGCACCTCCGTCTTATCGGCATAAATCGCGTCGATAAGCTCTCGGTAGCGCTCTTCTAAAAATGACCTCCTCAGCTTCCTGGTTCTTGTCAGCTCACCTTCATCCGGGTCAAGTTCCTTGTGGAGATTGACATATTTCTTCACCCTGGAGCCGGAGGGAAGTGTGCCGTTTATTCTGTCAATGAATTGCTTCACCAGGTCATAAACCTCCGGCTTCTGAGATAGCTCAGCGTACGTGGAATAGCCCACCCTCCTTTGCCCCGCCCAGCTGCCGACGGTATTATAGTTAATAATGATGATGACCGAGGCATAGGTTCTTTCTTTTCCGGTTACTACCCAGGCATCCTTAATATAAGGACTAAACCTCAGCCGGCTCTCAATCAGTTGGGGAGCCAGGTTATCGCCACTGGCCAGATTAATGAGATCCTTGACCCGATCCACAAATACAATGTGTCCATCCTTCCTAATGAAGCCGTTGTCTCCAGTATAGAACCACCCGTCCTTGAGCACCTCGCCGGTCTTGTCTGGGTCCTTGTAGTAACCAACAAAGATGCCAGGCTGCCGACAGACGATTTCGCCCTCTTCTGTTATTCTTACCTCCGCTCCGTCGTGAACAGGACCTACCGTCTCTAAACCGATGTCATCATTCTTGGCCCCGGTCAGGGCCCCCCCCTCTGTTGTCCCATACAGACTCTTGAGAGGAAGATTGAGAGCGTGATAAAACCGAAAGGCATCCGGGCTGAGCATCGCCTCCGTCGCATAGCAGATTCTAGCATTTGACAGACCGAGGCTGCTTCTGAGGGGTCTAAATAGGGAGAGATCAGTCAAGGCATAGAGTATTTTCAAGAGAAAGCTTGGCTTTTGTTTGCTATATTTCAAATCAGCCATCTTGTAGCCAACGGGCATGAGCAGACGAAAGGCAAACCTCTTCAGAGGATCCGCACCATGAATCCTCGCCTGAACCATTGCTGCCTCGCTCTCCCAAAGCCGAGCGCCGTAACATACGATATCGGGTCTAATCTCCTTTGTGTCCCGCTGCTGGGTCTCTGGTTCTTCTGCGAAGTTCAGGATGCTCGCAGATAGTAGATGGCAGCCGATTCCAAACCATTGCTCAGTCATCCAGGCAGGTGGCAGGTAAGGGACCACATTATCATTCTCATACCATGGGTCGAGATTCAGGTAATAGTCAGCACCTGTCCTCATCGTTCGATAGGTATGGACGGCTCCCTTCGGTGCAGCTCCGGTGGTTCCAGAGGTGTAAACGAGGGCGCAGACATCATCCGGTTTGCCGCCACCCACATTCTTCTCAAACAGCCCGGGGTGCTCTTCCTCGTATTTCCTCCCTTGTCCTAGAACCTCCCGATATCCCATCAAAATAGGATCATCATAGTGGGCCAATCCCTTGTAGTTCCAGTAGATAATCTTCTTAAGCAAGGGAAGCTCTTGCTTGATTTGCAGAAACTTATCAACCTGCTCCTGATCTTGGACGACAGCGAATTTGGCCTCGGAATTTTCGACAACGTATTTTATCTCCCGTGGAGTTAAATCTGAATACAATCCCACTGAAACTCCATGGTTTGCCTGAGCGGCCAGCTCAGTACAATACCATTGTGGGGCGTTTTCCCCAATAATCACCATCTTATCTCCGGGTTCAAACCCGAGGGAGAGCAAACCAAGCGCCAGGTATTTAACACTGAGATAGTAGTCCTTCCAGGTAAAAGGCTCCCAAATACCATAGTGCTTGTATCGCATGGCCTTGCGATGATCACCATATGTTTCATAGTTATATTTGAGTATCTTGGGCCAGGTATCACCCTTCTCTTTAAAGACTTTCTCCATCTGAGTTGTCATGACCCCTAATAATTGGATTATTAATACAAACGCATTTTTTGTTTTTACGACTTTGTAGGGCGTGATCCCCGATCACGCCTCTGAACGGTGCGTTCGGGGAACGTACCCTACAGTTTTATGTAAAACTATTTACTTCGTTTGTATTAATTATTGACGCCATGCTCCATGCGCTTTGCGCTATGCCAATCTCTACGCCAGCCACCTCTTCCTTCGACGGTAATGTTTAATCTCACGATAGCTCTTTTTGGAGCCAACCGTCGAGAGTCCCATATAGAATTCCTGAACATCTTCATTATCCTTCAACTTCTCAGCCGGACCTTCCAGGACCACCCTGCCGTTCTCCATCACATAACCATAGTCCGAGATGCCGAGCGCCGCTCTGGCATTTTGCTCCACGAGGAGGATAGCCATCTTTTGTTCAGTATTGATTCTCCCGATAATTTTATAGATCTCGTGCACGAGCAAAGGGGCGAGACCGAGCGAAGGCTCGTCAAGAAGCATCAGTTTCGGACGTGCCATGAGTGCTCGCCCTATCACTAACATTTGTTGTTCACCGCCGGACAGATAACCGCTCATCTGGCGGCGGAGGCGCTTAATTGGGGGGAAGTAGTCAAAGACCATTTCGATGTCTTGCTTAACTCCAGCCCGGCCTTTGCGGCGGTAAGCGCCTATGTATAAATTCTCTTCAACGCTGAGGTGCTCAAGAACCCTTCGACCTTCCATCGCCTGGCTGATGCCCAAGGCAGCAACCCCCTCGGGGCCATACCTGTCTATCCTCTTTCCATCAAAATCAATGCTTCCGTCGGTGACTTCTCCCTCTTCCGTTCTTAACATTCCTGACACAGCTTTTAATGTGGTCGTCTTGCCTGCACCGTTCGCTCCAAGCAGGGCAACGATCTTGCCATCACCCACACCGAGTGACACACCTCGGAGTACCTGGATCACATTCATATAAACAACTTCAATATTGTTTACTTGCAGCATTATTCCGGACCCCTTATTTTTCTTTTCCCAGGTAAGCCTTGATCACCTCGGGATTGGTGCTAATCTCCGCAGGGGTGCCCTCAGCAATCTTACGCCCAAAATCGAGGACGATAATCCTGTCTGCAATGTCCATGACCACTCCCATATCATGCTCGACAAGGATGATACAACCAATCCCGTCCCTGAGAACAGCCGTATCCAGATAGGTGGCTCCCTGACCTTCGAAAACATCGATGACGAATCGGGCAATATCTTCCTTTTCCTCTAAGTTCATTCCTGCCATGGGCTCGTCAAGAAGCAGTACTTTTGGCTCCAGAGCCAATGCTCTGGCCAGCTCAACCCTCTTTCTCATTCCGTAGGGGAGAAGACCAACCACCTTCTTTCTGATGGGTGCGATTTCAAGGAAATCGATAATCTCTTCTACCGTCCGGCGGTGTTCGGTTTCCTCCTTCAGCGCCCTGCCAACATAGAGGGCACCGGTGATGAAATTTTGCCTCATAAGCACATGCCGGGCAGCCATGAGGTTATCTTGAGTGCTCAGCCCGGTATAGAGTTCGATATTCTGAAAGGTTCGCGCAATGCCCAGTTTGGCCAGCTTGTCCGGCCGCATCCGGGTAATCCTCCGGTCATCGAAGTATATCTCCCCTTTTTGAGGTTTGTAAAAACCATTGATGCAGTTAAGGAGTGCCGTCTTGCCGGCCCCATTCGGTCCGATAATAGCCAGTATCTCCTTATCCCTGATCTCTATGCTCACGTCGATAAGGGCACTGACGCCGCCAAAGCTGAGCGAAAGGTTGTCAATCCGCAGTTTAACTTGCTGATTCGCTTCCACCGATCATCATCTCCTGCTCAGTGCCGTGCTCGTCTCTTTTGAATTAAGACAAAGATATTTGTAATTTCTACACCTTAGAGTTCATTTAGTCAAGCTTTTTCAGGAGGACTTTTGTGAAGCTCCCCGGTCATCCAGTTAGGACGGGACAGGCACGCCGGGGCTTCGGTAATGTAAATATCGTTTTATATTGTGCCCTTTGACCCCGCCTATCCCGCTAGGGCGGGACGGGGCACTTTCCGGTCATCCCGTTTCCCTTTTTTTCTCTCCTTAGATGTGGTAAATAGATGTCGGTGAGAACTTCTCAGGCCTGTGGTAGTACCCAACTCATGAAAGGAGAGGGAGATGAATATATCCAATATATTGGCTCAGGGAGCAATGTGTTTCCCTGAGAAGAAGGCATTGATCTATGCGAATCGGAGTTATACCTACCAAGAGCTTAACACGATCATTGATCACATAGCCCTTTACCTGAGGAATCTCGGGGTTACACGGGAGCACAGGGTGAGCCTTTACCTTCCTAACATCCCCGAATGGCCCATGTTTTACTACGCAACGGCCAGGTTAGGAGCAGCCTCTGTGTGTATTCCCTCCGCCTACAAGAGACAAGAAGTGACCAAATTGCTCAATGATTCCCTTTCATCCGTGGTAGTCACCTGTGAGGAACTACTCTCCCAACTCCCAAATCAGAAGGAAACACCCCATATCAAGGATATCGTCGTTATTGAAAGAGATCAAACGTTGAGGTCGATCCTAGAAGGCAGACAGCAAAAAGCGATTACGCCGGACCGTGTCGAATGCGGAGGGGATGACGTGAACACACTTCTTTACACAGGAGGTACGACAGGGGTGCCGAAAGGGGCCATGATCACCCATAAGAACCTTCTGTATAGTGCTCAAACGATTTGTTATTACGAAAGGATGGTTCCTGAAGATGTAGGCATCTGTTTCATGCCTCTGACCCACGTGTTTGGTCAATGTCACATCATGAACTCTCTCTTTTATGGTTGTGGCACGCTCGTTCTTCTCAAGGGGTTCGACATGGATACCGCCTTGGCGTCAGTTCAGGAAAACAAGGTTACCCGTTTTTACGCTGTTCCCACCATCTACATACGATTCCTGAACAACCCTGAGAGCAAGAAATATCTGAAGACGCTCACCTATGTATTTTCAGCAGCAACAAGTATGCCTGAGGAAATTGTGCGACAATGGCACCAGGAATACCTGCTTGCCATTCACGAGTCCTATGGAATGACAGAATCTGCTTCCATTACTACTTTTAACCATCGCTATCGTCACAAGGTGGGAGCCGTGGGCGTTCCAGCCGGGTTATCGGAGATAAAGCTCTTCGATGACAAGGATAAGGAAGTGGGACCGGGAGAAACGGGGGAAATTGTCATCCGCTCACCCAACATCATGAAAGGGTATTTCAATCAACCCGAAGAAACAGCCCACGCCCTCCGAAGTGGCTGGTTTCACTCTGGTGATGTAGGCCGGTTTGACGACGAAGGGTACCTTTACATCGTTGACAGAATCAAAGACGTCATCATCTCAGGTGGCGAGAATGTCTTTCCGAGAGAGGTGGAAGAGGTGTTGTATTCTCATGATGCGGTTAATGAATGCGCGGTCGTCGGGTGGCCTCATCCAGAATTTGGCGAGGCAGTCACGGCATTTGTCACTTTGAAAGAGGGGAAGGTCTCCGACGAAGAAGAAATGATCCGTTTCTGTAAAGAACGGCTGGCCCGCTACAAAGTGCCTAAGAAGATCCATTATCTAAAAGAATTGCCCAAATCTCCTCAGGGAAAGATACTGAGAAGAGAATTAAAGAAGAAATAAGCGATTCGCTGTCAATGATGAAAGCCTAGCCGCCGATTGCTGAAGGTTGAAAAATTCAGGAGCAGGCATCTCTTGCGCCATTCGTTAATCCTCGCCCATGATCGCCACAGGTCGAACCCAGCCGGCACTGGCCCGTTTGATTTTAATCGGGAAGCAGCAAACCGTGAACCCATGAGGTTGTCCAATGGCTGAAAGATTTGCCATCTTCTCCATGTGGCAGTAGCCGATCTCAATTCCAGCAAAATGAGCTTCCCAAATGACCCTTGGATCTCCTGTCTTCTCAAACTCCTTGGCTAACAAAGGCAGCGGCCTGTCCCAACTCCAGGCATCGATCCCTACCACCTTGACCCCTTGCTTTGTGAGGTAAAGAGTACTCTCTCGGGTCATGCCGGCACCTTTGACTAAATATTGAGGTGTGCCCCAGGCCGAATCCGCACCAGTCTGAATAAGGACGATGTCCAGAGGCTTAATCTTGTATTTTATCCGTTTGAGTTCCTTCTCTATATCTTCTACAGTGATCCTCTCACCATCAGCCTTGTGCCCGAAATCAAGAAGCACCCCATCGTTAAAACACCACTCAAGAGGGATTTCATCAATGGTCAAAGAAGGTTTGCCCTGGTCCATGGTTGGATGGTAATGGTACGGCGCGTCCAGATGCGTTCCCGAATGGGTACTCAGGGTTAGAGACTCCACAGCCCAGCCCAGACCACCAGGCAGTTGATCTTTAGTAACTCCTGGGAAAAAATCCTTCATTGTCTCGCTCCCCCGGATGTGGTCTTCATAATCTATCTTGGGAATCATACTGGGCGGATCGCTCGGAAGACCTGATTCGATGGTGACGCTTAAATCGATAAAACGTTTATGCCCCACACCTACTTTGTTCTTTAATTTTTTAATCTCTGAATGCACTTCGATCTACCTCCTGGACTTCGATCCTTCTCAAGGAAAGCCTCACAATACCTTGCTGCCTTTGGTTGAGGCTTGTCCTGTTCTTCTACAGTCCAAGGTAAGCTCTCCTTAGAAATATGGGGTCACATCCTCACAGCCACGACGTCAAGGTGAGGGGTCATCTTTATAGATCACCTTCTCTCACCACTTTCAAAATGAAGATTTCTACCTCAGGAGGCAGAGTGTCCTTACTGACGGTGATGCTATTGGTGTTAAGTTGATGAACCCGGTAAGGGCCGTCGATGAATTTCTCCAAAACACCATAGTGATACCAGTAATGCATGGGGATAACGACCTTAGGTTTCAATAGCTCGATCACCTTCTGGGCTCCTTCCGGCCCAATGGTGTAAACGCCTCCTATTGTTTGTAGAAGAACATCCACATGTCCAATGAGTTGAAGTTGATCCTCGTTGAAGGGCTCGCTTACGTCTCCGGAGTGGAAGATGCAGAGACCGTCCATTTCGAAGACGAACCCGGACCCTTTAAGGCTTTGATAATATCCTGGCATTCCTCTCTGATGAACGGGAACGTTATAGATCAAGACATCTCGGAAGGTGAAATTCACTTGATTCCATTCATCGGTGCCCTCTTTCACCCCTCTTAAAATAACAGGACTCCCCTTAGCGAGTCCTACATTGTTATGATTTCCATGCTCCCTTCCAACGGTCACAATATTTGGCCATACCTCAGGCATGGGAAATCCCATAGCGCCGAACGGGTCCGTGATGATCTTCGTCCCGCTGCTTGAGGTAATCTGGAAAAAAGAATGACCGAACCATTTGATCTCTATTGAGCCGGAAGCTGCTGCCGGCCTGAAAAAGGGTTGGTCCTCTTCCGCGATGTTCGGATTGCGGCAGGCAGCCTGAACCTCCTGGCCTATTGATAGAAACGCAACCATGAAGGATAAGATCAGGAGAAGTGCTTTTAAAATTTTAAATTTGAAATTCATTGCTTCCTCCTCATACCAGTCCCCATCTCCTCCTCAAATACCATTCTGTCGCAAGAAGGATCAGGATGAAAATGAAAGTGTAAGGTTTTTCCCAAAGAGCAGAACTTCTTAACTCAATAAAATGGCTTTCCGTTCTTTCTGCGTAGGTCTCTATCTCCCTCAATAAGTCATCTTCCCTGGACAAAAGTCTTCCACCGGTGGCGGTTGAAATTATTTTAAGCTGCTCAGGATGAGGGACTCCATCCAGACCTTCCATAGGACTGGAAACAACCAGATTTTCCTCAACCCTGCTGGCTGGTGTCTCGATCTTTAATTTATAAGATCCCTCTTTTTCAGGGAGAAAAGACCCGAGATATTCATTTCCTTGTCCTGCCATTTTTATCTGCGACTTTATCCTGAGGCCCTGGGGATCAAAGACAGACAATGAAACGAAACCTTTTCGACGTGAGAGAGAATCTTCCTCTCCCACTTTGAACCGGATCTCCATCTCCTGCCCAGCCCACCCTCTTTTCTCCGGGAGGGTAACCTGGATGGAATCCAAGCTCGGATCTTTCGTAAGCCAGCGTACCATCCTCTCTATCAATCTCAGATAGGGCCAGTTGTCCTTCCCTTTGGCCACCATCCCCATATACCATTTCCATGAGTAATCGGTGGCCAAGACCAGGACTCGACCGCTGCCGTAGTGACCTACCGTCAGGATGGGTTGGGAGGTTCCGTCTCCGCCCTCCAGTAGAATTGTCCCAGAGTTCTTGGCTACCAGCAGGTTGATCCCATCCAGGGAAGGCATCTCTTGCCAGAGATTGAGATTATACGCCTCATCCGGAGATAAGCGGGTGATGGGATGATCTTTCCCGGCTGCGCTCAACCCAACTCTCCACGAGGCATCCCGGCGATAATCCTCCTTTTCGTTCAGCCTGACAGGAAGGATCTCTTCGATGGCAGTCCCAAGATATCTCCCCTCATCCAAGAAGAAAGGGCCTCCGATCATAGCAAAGCTTCCCCCTCCCTTTACAAATTCTCTCACACTTTCAAAATAAATCGGTTTCAGATAGAGGTGGGATGGCAAATTGTCAAAAATCAGGAGATCGAAACTCTTAAGCTCCTTTGTGAAGAGCGTTTCAATAGGAAGGGGTATCAGGCTCTGCTCCTGGAGCGGCACATTGATGATATCGGAAGGGGTTCTCAAGACGACGAAAGAAAGGAGATCAATGGAGGGATCATTCTTAAAGGCCATCCTCATAAAACGGTAACTCAGGCTTGGACTGCCCGATATCATCAGGATTCGAATCTTGTCTTTCATCACCTTTAGCAAAAGGCTCACCGCATTATTCGAAGTAAGACTCTCACCGAATTGAGGAGGAACGCCGATGGAAAGATGATGGGGACCCAATTCTTCAGGTGTGAAGGAGAGAGGGATTGTCACTTCTGCGGAAGGATCATTGAAAGAGACGGTTTTAGCAGTGATGAGCTTGCTTCCGTCCTTCAGGTGAACTGGGAAGGTCAATCCTTTGTAGCCGTATCCTTTGACTGTGACATCAATGACGACTTCCCTTCCTCTGAATGCCATGGCAGGAGCTTGAATGGTCTTGATCAGGATATCTTTGTAACCTTTCGGATCTCCAAGAGGGACGGCAACGAGAGGAAGACGCTTTGAGGGGCCCTCCTTCCATTTCAGATTTCCATCACTGAAGAGGACAGCCATAGAATGTTTATCGGCCAACCTGTCAATTGCCTCTGCAACATCTCCCTCTTTTTCTCCAGCCTTCAGACCGGCCAGGTCTTCCATTTCCAAAGACTTCAAGGATTCACCGAGACCATAGAGCTTGATATCGAATCTCTCAGTTAGAGACTTTACCAACGGCGCCGGTCCGTTGAGCAGGATCCCTTTGGCTTCATCAAGTCGACTCCCTTTTCCTGCAGCCCCGGGAAGACCCATGCTTTGAGAGGTATCTAAAAGGATAGCGAGGGACTGATAAACCTTCTGTTCCTTCCTTGCCCAGAGCGAAGGATTCAGGGCGAAAGAGATCAGAAGGAAAAGAGCGCATAGGCGAAGAAGAGATAGGACTGCGGCTCTGGGATTCCCCAGTTTCCTCCGAATGACCCAGTATTGATAGACGGCGGCTGCTAATCCAAAAAATAGAAGGAGAAAGATGAGCCATAGAGGAAAGACAGGGGAGATCGAAACCTGATTTAAGGTCATAAGTTCTGTCGCCTCTTAATAAATGGATGATGGACCAGATCCTTCTTATAGTCAGAGGTGAGGGAATAGACGATGATATTGATTCCCATCTTGAAGGCAGAAGACCTCTGTCCCTCTCCCCCTGGTACACACTCATTGACCCAATTGCCAAACTTATCTCTTGCCCACGCCCCTGAAAGGTCGTTCTGAGAGTAGATCACAGGCGTCCAGTTATCGATGGTGACCCCTTCCAAGTAAGCGTTGACCTTTTGCCGGCCTCCCATGTTTCCAATCAGATAAAAAGTCTGAAATACTGGATGGTCGGTGGGCAGCCTTTTGAGCTCTCGGTTCGGCAGGATCTCTTTTATCTCTTTGCGGAAGGTCTGGTCGAATCCAAATCCTTTGGCACCCATGGTATCCTCAACAAAAAGGAACCCACCAAAAGTGATATATCGCCTCAATATCTCCCTCTCACGTGGAGTGAAGGGCTCAAAGGCATACTTCCCTGCAACATAAAGGAAGGGACAGAAGAAGAGATCTGGGTCGGACAGCGTTGCAATGCGCCTTTCTTTTAAGGCATCGATGCTCGTCCTGAGTTCCAACTCTTCCACAATGGCTTCCACAAATTGAGGATTCGGATCCCATTCTCCACCTCGGTAGCGTATCTGAGTGAAAAAGAATTGAGGGAAGGAAGCTGCCCCAGAGGGCTTGGGAAAAGAAGATAGAAACCCATAAGCCAGGCTCAATCCTAATAATGATAAGAAACCTCTTCTGGTGATCATATTTTCCCTCGTAAAGTGAAGTCCCCCGCCCAAGCGGGGGCTTTACGGATAGCCGAGGTTTTCTAACCTCTTATAAAATGCATTGCAGGACAGGAATGTCCTGCCTATCGGTCATTTAACCCACTCTATTCATTCCTGTCCTGCCTTTTGCAGGCAGGACAGGGAATTCTACAGCATTTTCCTAAGTCAACGGTTTGCCCGTGGGACTCCATTCGCCAAACCCATCTCCACAGCCAGGACGATCAAGAGAAAACCGAGGATAAAAGGCCAGATCTCTTTTCTTCCTCCTTGAAGACGACCCTTGATGCTTTCCCTGTATTCCACCACTCTCACATCTCCTGTCCCGAACCTCTTCTTCATTTCCATTTCAGAGATCTTCCCAAGGTCTGATTCTTCAGGAGGCACGTTGATACTCCGTCTTGCCTCCCCTGATGGAAGAGCAAATTGATAAATGCCCGGCCCTCCTTGAGGTCCCATCAGCTGATGAAACGGAACCTTCTCTTCAAAGGCCTCGCCAAATCTTATTCCAGCTGGAAGAGAGCTCTTGGCCAAGCCCGCTGCTTCTTTCAGTAATCCCTGAACCAAGGGAAGGTAGGCAGCTTTCAGAGGGAGGTCATTCCAATCCAGATCGGCAGTGGAGGAAAAGAGGAAGAGCTTGCCTTTTCCCAGATCCGCCTCCACAAGAAGAGGGTCCCTATTCTCCAGAGTGAGTAGATTCCTTCTGCTTCCTCCTATCTTGAAGTACCGTCGAATGGAGGCATTTCTAAGGCTTCCTCCTTCAGCCCCGGAAAAGGCTTTCAGCGAGTCATGACTCTCATCGACTTGAGTGATTTTTTCTGGCCGATCCACCACCTCTTGAATCCTCCATGGAAAGAGTGGGATGCTATTGTACTCTTCCGGGACGACCCGATCTCCAAGAAAGATAAAGACAGGCTTCGATGATTCGAGAAAGGAAGATAACCTGGATACCTGGGGACGAGATACATTCAGTATAAGGAGGGCTTCATAAGATTTGAGATCCACATTCGCCAACTCTTCCTCGGTGACTACCCTTGTCAGGAAAGGGGATCTTTCCAAACCTCCAGGATGAAGGGCATTGACGAGGTAGTAACTCTCGCTGGTCCTGAGGGATGTCCTTGGGTCTCCATCCACGATGAGAACCTTTATCTTCTCTCTCACCTTCAGAGGGAAATAGAATGCGTCATCTGTTGAGAGGCGATCTCCAGAGAGTCTCACTTCCCCATTGGCCCAACCCGGCCTATCAAGAAAAAGTTCAAAAGAGGCCCTTCCATCCTCTCCGCCTTTCACCTCCATCGATTTTTGATCTACTTTGATCCCTGAAAGGTAGAGTTCGACGAGAGCAGATTGGGACTGATCGGAAAGATTGGATACGGTCACCTCCATTCGACCAGGAACGTCCACCACTCCATCCCCTTCAATGAGTTCCGCCCTCTTGATTCCAAGATTTGGGTCCCGCTTCTCTCCTCCTATCCTCAAAAAGGTGGTAGGAAACTCAGAAGGCGAGAGGCTTAATTTGCCTGGATTGAATCTCTCCCAATCTCCTTGAGTCAAGTCACTTATGATGAGGATCTCTCTTTCCGTCTTTAACTCTTTTAGCTTGCCGTAGGCCTTATTCAGGGCAGAGACGGGATCACCTCTGCCGAAGGAAAGGGAAATGGAGGAGAGTTCTTTCAAGGCCTCATCCGGTCCCATCCAACGGGCCTCCTCCTGAGAACTTCGTTTATTGAGCGTGGGTGCTGTAGGAATGAGGATGACCTGATCCCTCAGACCTTTGATCACTTCCTCGGCCGCCTTCTTGGCGATGTGGAAACGGTCCTCTCCATTTTCTTCTCTGTACCCCATACTCATGGAGTTATCGAGGATGATGATCTTGGCTCCCCTGATCCCCGAAGCCAGGAGTCCCTGTTGTGTCATGACGGGACGGGCCATGAGGAAGACTAAACTCATCACCGCCAGGACCCTAAGACAGAGAAGGAGAAGGTGCTTCAACCGCTGGGGCCGGGCCACCATTCTCTGTGATCGAAGGAGGAGCCGAACCGCTGAGAAGGTTCTGGGAATGGCTTTCTTCTGGATGAGCCTATGGATGAGGATCGGTAAAATTCCGGCGGCTAAACCGAAGAGAAAGTATGGATTGATAAAGGTGAGGCTCATAACAAACCCTAAGCTCGAAGCACGAAATCCGAAATTCGAAACAAATTCAAATGACCGAAATCCGAAACTAAGAATCCTGCCGTATTGGAAATTTGAAAATTTGAATTTTGGATTTGTTTCGAGTTTCGATATTCGAATTTCGAATTTTCAACGATTTCAGTCACAGGCGCTTGAACTTCTCCCTCCACTTCAAGTAGCGAGCTAGAGCCAGATCCAGGCCGATGGAAGTATCAAAGAGAGAATAGTCGATCAGATAGGAAGCGCAGGACTGTTGATAACCCTCGATGAGTGAATGAATTGCTTTCAAATAGGCAGGCCTGATGCTTTTTGGATCGGTGAGAAGCTTTAAATCCTCTTCCATGTCTTTAAAGAGAGTGGGCTCCTCGAAGGGAAATTCTAGTTCATCTCTGTCCAGCAAATGAAAGACCAAGATATCATTTCCCTTGGACCGAAGCTGCTTCAACCCTCTCAGAACCTCCTCAGGTTCATCGAAGAGATCGGAGATGAGAATGATCAGGCCCCGTCTCTTTAATGAACCAGCCAGCTCTTGGAGGATCGGACCTGCTCGTGTCTCCCCGGTCGGCCTTCGTTCTTCCAGTTCTCTCAGAATGGCGAAGAGATGGCCGTGGGTGGCTTTAGGGGGAATCATCTTCTCGATCCGGGTTGAAAAAGTGATTAGACCCACGGCATCCTGCTGCTTCAGCATGAGGTAGGCCAAGGAAGCCGTGAGGGTTGAACCGTAATCGAACTTGCTCCAACCGTTGGAGGCATAATTCATGGAAGAACTGGTATCCAAAAGCAGCGTGGCTCTTAGATTGGTCGCCTCCTGATACTCCTTGATAAAGTACCGATCGAACTTTGCATAGGCTTTCCAGTCCATATGGCGAAGATCGTCTCCCTGAGCGTACTCCCGATGTCCTTCAAACTCTGAGCTGAACCCTTTGGCCCGGGAGGGATGGATGCCCACCATGACCCCGTCCACCACAAAGCGCGCCCTCAGGTAAAGGCTCTTCAATTTCGACAGGACCTTGGGATCGAAGTGGTTCAAGGTTTGACCTCTTTCAGAAGTTGATCAATCACATCCAGTGAGGTGGTCCCTTCTGCTTGGGCCTTAAAGTTTGTAATGATCCTGTGTCTCAGAATAGAACGAACGACTCCCTTCACGTCCTCAACCGAAGCGACGTACCGGCCTTGCATAATAGCCCGGGCTTTGGCAGCCAGAATCAGATGCTGGGTTGCCCTCGGTCCCGCTCCCCACTCCACCCACTCCTTCACAAAAGGGATGGCCTCGACGCTTTTGGGTCTCGAGGAGCGTAACAAGTTCACGGCATACCCGATCACATGCGAGGAAGCAGGAACCCTCCTTACCAGTTCCTGTATTTGCAGTATCTTTTCCCCATTGATCGCCTTGCGAAGAACCGGTTGATAAGAAGAGGTCGTAGTGGCGACGATCTCCATTTCCTGGTCGAAAGGAGGGTAATCGATTCCGATGTTGAACATGAACCGGTCAAGTTGAGCCTCAGGTAGAGGATAAGTTCCCTCCTGCTCGATAGGGTTCTGAGTGGCCAGGACAAAGAAAGGAAGGTTGAGCGGGTAGGTCACGCCTCCTGCAGTGACCTTATACTCCTGCATGGCCTGAAGAAGTGCCGCCTGAGTCTTCGGAGGTGTCCGGTTGATCTCATCAGCCAGGAGAATGTTCGTGAAGATGGGACCCTGCACAAAACGGAAAGACCTGCGTTTGCTCCCTGCTTCCTCTTCCAGGATGACAGTTCCCGTGATATCGGAAGGCATCAGGTCTGGAGTGAACTGAACCCGGTTAAACTCCAGCTCCATGATCCCAGCCAGGGTCGAGATGAGTAAGGTCTTGGCGAGACCTGGAACACCGACCAAGAGACAATGGCCCCGGCAGAAGAGAGCGATCAATATCTCTTCAATAACCTGATCCTGACCCACGATCACCTTCTTGATCTCTGTGATAATCTCAGCCTTCTTCCCTCCGATCTCCTCCACTTGGGCCAGATCCTCATCGGATACGCGAAATTCCTTTGCTGCTTCCATAGATTACCTCATCAATTCCGGATATCATTTAAATAGTTGCTCTTCGTTGCTCAAAATATTTTTTCGACAATTCTAAAGCTTGCTCCACTGCAAATTCGAAACTCGCCCTTTGGGCTCAGACATCGAATTTGCAGCCGTTTCGCATCGCTAAGAATTGTTACCGAAAAAATCTTAATTCGCACTCAGAGCACCTATTTGGGGTTCTTCAAACTATCTCATAAGTCTTTCCCCGACTTCCCTCTCCTTCTGACCTGCGGTTTTATTCCCCTGCACCTCCAGAGCTGTGGCCAGACCAAAGTGGATTTCGGGATTGAAGGGGTTGAGCTGAATCGAGGTCTGAAAAGCCTCCTCTGCCCTCTTATAATCCTTGAACTTCAAATAAATCTTACCCATATTCGTATAGATATTTGGATGGTCAGGAGAGAGTTCTTGAGCCCGCTTCAATATCTCCAGGGCTTCCTCGTCCTTGCCCAGGCTGATCAGGACATCCGAAAGCCTATTCATAACAGGAACAGAGTCATTGGCGTCAGCCAGGGCACGGCGGTATTCCATGACGGCAGCTTCTCTCCTCCCCCTTTCATTAAGTAGATCGCCCAGATGAGCCCTGTTTCGGGAAAGCATTGATTTGATCTCGCTCATATCCAAGCGTTCCTCATCAGCCCTTCCTTCCTTTATCTTATATCTGCGTACATGAACCCCGCTCACCTCTTTCAATCCTTTTGAAGCCAGGTATTCCTTCCATTGATTTTCAAACTCATCGAACTTCAAGCCCAGTATTTCCTGGATGGCCTCGCTGGCACCTCTCTCTCTTGGAGCAGCCATTCGCGTCATGACCCTTTTAAGCCCTTCATGCCCGACCCTAGAAATGATGAAATCGATGGCCAAGGCAGCCTGAGCATAGGCCAGCTGAACATCCTCCGGCGTCTCAAGCTTAATCAAGGAGGGTTCCATCCGACCAAAGGTGATCAGTTTTCCGTCCGCGAGGGCTCGTGCCAGAAGCGTCTGATAGAGAGAGGAAAGATAGGAAGAACCATATCGCCACCGTGTTTCTTCGTATTTGGCCAGACCTTCATGAAACCAGATCGGAGCCTTGTTAGCCGTCAGCCTGACGATCACGTAATGCATAAACTCATGGCTGATGGCATCGAGCCAGCGATAACCATAGACCAAGGCCTTGGGGGAAAGGACCATCAACTTATTGAACTTAGCCAGCCCCACAGCTCCCGTCACCTCAATGTCCCGGGCAGATAGGGTCGAGGCGAAAGAGAACACCTTTGCGTCAGGAAAGACCTCAATCCTGACCTTCTCTTGAGACTGGAACCCATATTTCTCCGCCATGATCTGGTAGGTCTTCTCCAAGGTATCCATGAAGTAATCGGCGAGAATAGCATCCTGATTCTCGTCTAAACTGATGACGAAGTGGGGGCTTTCGTACTTTTTAAAAGGCGCGATAACTCCAATCGTCTCTTCAAAAAATAAAGCAAAGCCTTTCTTCTTCTCATCCTCGCCTCCAAGGGCTAAAGCAGCCTTCATCAACTTCTGTGCCTCCTGGTAATCCCCGCGATAGAAGGCCGTTAATGAAGCCAGTTCAAGAAGATCGCTATCCTTCGGTTCCTTATCAAGGAGTCCTTTGACCTCCGTCCAGGTCTTCTCAACATTCCATGTCTCCAACTCTTCTGTCAGAGAATGGATGACCTCCCGCGGGGCTGCCTGGGATAAGGAGGGAAAGACAAATAAGGCAAGAAGAATTGTGAAGGTGACTGCTAACAAAGCTAAAAAATTATGTTGGCTGTTATTGCGGAGATCACTTTGGTGGATACCTCTTGGGCAGTCATCCTGAGGGCAAAGCCCGAAGGATCTCCTGAGGTCCTTCGGGGAGTTCAGCCTGAGCCGCCCAATGAGATTCTTCGCGGAGTTTATCCTGAGCCACCTGTTGAGATTCTTCGCTACGCTCAGGGTGACAGGAGGTGAAGGGCTCAGAATGACACCTTTCGTGGAAATGCCGCGCCCTTCGGGCTCGCAATGACAACGTTGTATTCTTATCTGTCTCATTCTGCAAGACCTCTGAAGTATCTCTCCACCTCCCTTTTGTAGGAAGAGGGGACCCCTTCTTTCAGGGCATCGAGAATCTTCTCTCGAAAGATCTTTGGAACCTGGTAAGCATCTTTTGAGGGTGGATCAAACTCCTCCCTGTCGATGCCTGTGTAGCCTCTCTCTCTCGGTCGATTCAACTCAGGCTGGGGAAGGGTGGGCATGGGAACCCACGGGCCGTAATACCATCCGGGCCTGGGGTCATAAGCCAGTGGATAACCCCAGCGCATCGCCTGCATGCGCATGGCCATCTGTTGGGCCATCTGCTGCATCGCCTGCTGAGAACGGGTCAGTCTTCTTATGGCCTCCTGCTCTGGTGGTATGGAACCTGGAGCATCTTCTGCTCGCAACCTCCCCGACGCGTTCCCCATGAAGTCTGCCCCTTCCTTTAAATCGTTCAAAATCTCTGTATCCATACCCGGGAAGAGTTGAGCCAGCATCTCCAGTGTTTTTCTTAAACCCTCGGTCCTCTCTTTCAGACCTCCCTGCCTTGAGGAAAGACCAGGAAATTTCTCTTTACTATCAGGAGACAAAACCTCCTCCGATCTGGGAATGAGGCCCTCTACTATTTCTCTCAACTCCCGGATAACTTCTTGAGCCTCAGGCTTTTCAGAGAGTTCTTTCTCCAACTCCTTTGTCAGTTCGGAGAATCTTTCTAACTTGCTCCCCTTGAGAAGCTCTTCCAACTCTCCTATTGAATCGCTCTGCTCAGCTTGAAGGGATCGACGGAGTCCTTCCAGTTTCTCTTTCAACTGAGGAAGTGATTGATGGAGCCTTTTTTCCGCCTCCTCCTCGATCCGTCGTTTCGTCCCCCTATCAATCCCCTCCGTTTCTTTGAGAATCTCCTTCTGTTCAGCTAATATTTTCTCCAGTTCTCCAGTCTGTCGTGACATCTCACCTTGGAGTCTATCGGAAGATGATTGCCCCGCCATTGTCCCAGCCCTTCCCAGGGCAGCCATCATCTCAGTAAGAGCCTGAAGGGCTCTTTGGGCCGCTTCCAATGCTCCTGCCAGGTCTCCAGCCATTAATTTCTTCTCCATCTCCTCAAGGTCTTTGAAGAGATCCTGAAAATCGAGACCACTCAGTTCCTGGCTGTTGATAAACTCCTCAGGCAGTCGGGTAGCCATCTTGCCCAGGGCTTCCATGACAGAGCTGATAAGCTCTCTCAGCTTTTTCAACTCTTCCATGACCGCATTCTGCTGTTCGGAATTGAGAGGCCCTTTGAACTCCTTCATAAAATCAATCAGCCGTCTTTGACGGTTTCTCATCTCCCGGGCTAAGGCTTCCACTTCATTCATTCGGGCCCTCTTGGCTATCTCCTCCGCCAGAAGGGCAAGCCGCTCTATCTCCTGGGTCACTGTCTCCTTCGGCTCTTGAGACAACCTGTTCTTCAAAGACTCTAAATTACGCCTTAAAGCCTCCAAGTCAAATCCCTCAACCCTATCCCTCATTCTCTCCAGATTCCTATCCACCCTCTTCAGTATCTCATCCATCTCTTTCGAAAGGGCTTCTTGATCCTTATGGGTCTCCAACTGGTCAGCCAACAGATCTAATAAGGCATCCGCGATGTGCTGAACCTCTTCTCCCTCCTTTGCAGCCCTTGCTCGCTCATCCTTTACGGATAAAGTGAATGATCGAGAATAACCTTTCTTAGGACCGGAGATGGTATCGTTATCCGAGACCTCCAAGCAATAGACCACCCTATCTCCAGCCGTCAGGGAGAGGCTTCCCAGATCCCATTTGAATGTTTCCGGACCCAGAAACCTGCCGTTGCCTCCACTTCTCATGGGAATGAAACGTTCTACTCCCCCCATTTGATAACCTAATCTCACTGCAGTTACTCCAAAATCGTCCCTCGCGGTGTAAACAATTGGGAGAACCTCATCTCCTAAAATCTCAATATCTTGCCCTGGCTTGATGATCTTGCCTTCAGGATATTGATCCGGCATCACACGTACCTGATATTTAGCTGGATTGGGATTCTCAAATCCAAGATGATCTTTCAGCTTGAAGGAATAATGATCGGGATTCAAGACGAGAAGACTTCCTCTCAAATGATCTTCCTTCACTTCAAGGAGGAGCTCGTTTCCCTGATCTAATAGAATTTTCCCCTCTTTGATAGGCTTGGTAGCCTGCGCATCGATATTCACCAAAGTTCCCTTCAAGGCTTCGATATTCCCTTCCAGCCTCACCTCCTTGGGAAGACGGGAGTAGTCAGGTGGGATGAGAGTCAATTTCAACTTCCCAACATCGGGTGGGTCAATAACCTGGAGGTTATAAACCGGAGACGCGGCCCGGCCATGATAGGCCTGATATTGGAAGGAGAATTGGGCTGAATCCATTCGGAACGTGAACTTACCCTTCCCTTCCGATTCCATGTTCATGTTCATCACTTCCCGGTTTTCGGGCCAGACCGCCAAGGAAAGCTTGTCCGGTCCCTTCCCCTTGACCTCAGCCCTGATCACTACGGGAGCCCCACGTAAGAGCGTCGCTCCCTTTGGCTCGACAGAAAGGGAAGTCTCGTTGATGGGCAGCGTTGAAAACGGATGGAGGATTAACGCAAGGGAGCGACCTAAGAAGTGAGGATCCAACAGAAGAACAATCGTAAAAGCAAGAATCAGAGGCATCAACAGTCTAAGATGTCTGAACACCTTCTTAAGGCTGATAACGTGCCAGGGCTTGATGGTAGAAACCTGATTCGCTGTCCTTCGGATTTGGGCAGCGATGAGTCCTTCAGAAAGATGTTCGGTACCTTTCCCCCTTCTCATCTGGTCAAAAAGCAGAAGGGAATTGGTAACATCATCACTTAGATGAGGAAACTTCTCCTCCAATCCTCTGGCCACTCGTTCGAGGGATGGTCTAAAAGCCATTCGCCACAGCCCCAGAAAGATGAGAGAGCAAAGAAAGACAATGGCCATGAGGCCATAGAAGAAAGGCAGGTATGGGAAAGTTTCCCTAAGTTTTAGCGTGAAGAGGGTTCCCAGGAGGACGAGAATAAAACCGCAGGAGAGGAGAAGCAGAATTTCCAGAGCAATGGAGAACCGAAGGCGAAGGGATACGCTCTTAAGAAATCTTAAAAGGAGGCCGTAATCGCGATTCAAACTCTCTTTGGCCGTCACCGCTGCCTCCAGAGACGTTTATTATTTTTTATAACACACGGACCCGCGGTGTTCAATGGGACGTTCAGAAAGGACAACAAAAGGACCCATTCTTTCACCCTCCCCATCGATGGGGGAGGGTGAGGGTGGGGGTGATAATCAGTTTATTTGTGATTTGTGGTTCTATCTAAAGTTGGACTGGCCCAATAGAGGAAAAGTTTGGTGATCCCGTAACCCAGAAGACCACCTGCGATGACGTCGGTGGGAAAATGAAGGCCTAAATAGATTCGAGTCCATCCGATGAAGCCCGCGAGAAGGAAAAAAATGACTTGGAATTTTGGAAACCAGTGGGCTAGGAGGGTAGCCATCATGAAGGCATAAAGAGCATGGCCGCTGGGAAAACTCGGATCCAGAATTTCTCCCGGACCTTTTGAAAGTTTCGAAGCCATCTCCAAGAAATAGAGAGGTCTTTGCCGTTGAATGAGAAATTTGAGCCCATAAAGGATCCCGGATTGGATTCCATAGAGAATGGCAAGACGTCCTAGGACTCTTCGCTGTTTCGTTAAGATCCAGCTAAGAATAATAAAGATGACAACGGCTAGATGGCTTCCAAGATGAGTGACCCATGGAATCACCCAATCCAAAACCGGTGAACTCCACCATCCATTTGCCCACTCCATGAATTTCAGTTCCCAAGTCATTTTTTATTCGCCCAGGTTAAAATTTGTAGCGCCCCCATTTATTGGGGGCGAAATGGACGTCGACAATAAATGCCGACGCTACATCACATATGTTTTAACGCTATGCTCTATGCCCTCTGCCCTATGCTTCTTTTACTTGAGTGGCAACTTCGAAATAATATCCGCCAAATTCTGACTCCGGATGCATTCATTGGCGATCTTGTCGAGATCGGAACATGAAGAGTTAAAGGAAATCGAAAACCCTACCATCTGAAACATGTCGATATCCCCTAAACTATCACCAATGGCGATCACTTCTTCTGGTTTAACATGAAACCTTTCGAGGATCCTTTTCACCCACTCTGCCTTTTTATCATAGTAGACTTGAATCTTCACCTTTCCAGTCAAAACTCCATTTTCCTGGAGAAGGTCATTCGAAACTGAATAGTCAAAGCCATACTTCTGATGAACCCAATCGGAAAGAATAGAAAGGCCCGAGGAAACAACCGAAAGTTTCAACCCTTTCTGTTTAAGATGGGCGATCAGTTTCTCAGCCCCGGGATGAAAGGGAACCGTCTTAACAATCTCTAGCAACTCTTCCACCTTCATCCCTTTCCAGACCTGGGCATCACGCTCACAAAATTCTTCGTATGAAATCTTTCCAGCCAAAAATTGCTTTTGATATTCTTCCGCAAACCCGTACCACTTTCCCAGTCGGACATGGATATACTCCCAGATGGACCGCTCCCGGGTGAGCGTCCCATCGAGATCAAAGACCACTAATTTGAATTGATCTTTCCCTGTTAGTATTTTCATTGAAAAGGGAAGGAATGAGGTATTTTTATATTATATGAAACATTTGGCCGGCACGTGCCCTGCAAGCCCCGCCCTTCGGGACGGGGCCAAGGGGCACAATACAAAAGGAAACTACCTTACCGGGAAGCCTCGCCCTTTAGGGCGGGGCTTCAATAATCTATTCGATGGGGGCGCTAAGAATCTCATCCTGAGGGGTCTGCTCGGCTGCCCTGAAGAAAATGACTCCAAGGATTACATCCGCCACAGCTCCCGCAAGAATGGCTACCGGCAATAAAAAGACGGTGACGAGGCAAATTCCACTCATGATCGTGGTATAGCAAAATGCTTTTAAAAGACCATAGAGGTTACCAGCAAGACGCAGAAGCCTTGTGGCAAACATAATGGAGAGAATCCCGAAGACAATCAATGCTGCCACCGTTAGAATTTCCATAAAGGATTCCAGTTTACCGGTTCCCAGGGACAAAAGGCTAAGGATGGCCAGAACGATATTCCCCCAGATCATCAGAGAAATATAGATGTCCACATCATGGAATTTGAATCGACCGTTTAATAATCTTCTCAAGGAATAGATAACATATAGAAACAGTCCCAAGCCAACAACCGTTAATATGGCCTGGGAAAGTCTTGGCCCTATCCCTTTGACAGTTTCTAAGAACCAGGACATAGCCAGGGAAGGAATGGCAATGAGCGCATTTGTGATGGAGCACCAACCTGCAAGATCGAGCTGTTTCTTGGTAATTGCCATCTATTGCTCCTCAAAACGAGTTGCCCCTTCCCTTCATCCCCCCCCCTTCTACCTCAGGCAGGCAATGCGGGGCTTGCAGGGCACTTGCCGGTCAACCTTTATCCGCTGGCTAGGGCTTTTCAGCTTTATATACTTTACAAAGAAAGGCACGAAGTGGCCACCCACCACTGACTTCATTAC
>CAYMJV010000026.1:1523-35587 GCA_964390545.1 uncultured Syntrophaceae bacterium | reverse complement strand
CGTGGGGGTTGCCCTTCTGCTGGACAACCGATGTCGTTCCGACCAGACCGCTACCCCCAGCACGGTTGACGACGATAAGCGGTTGGGGACATAATTTTTCACCCTCAATGATGCTCGCCATAGACCGGGCAAGCACATCGCTCCCGCCTCCTGGGGCAAAGGGGGCTACGAACTCAATCGGTTTCGAAGGCTTCCATTCCGCTGCAAGAACGGCGATGGTAGAAACGAGCATTGTCGCCATTAAAACAATGGCCATAAAAAACACTTTAGACCTCATCAAATTTGTCTTCATCTCTGCTTCTCCTTTCCGTAAATTCTGGATACCAGAGTATCCAGGTTACTCCTTGCCACTTTTACCCTTTAAGCTCTTTCATGAGCAATTCCACCTTCTCTCTTGCCCCCATCTTCTGAGTGACGACGTGAAACCCTGCGCCAAATTTCTCCTGGCAGAACTCCCTTAGGATTTCGACCGTCTTAAGGCTTCCGGTAACAGGGAGATAGGGCCAGAAATAGGTTGGGATTCCCATGGCCACGGTCCAGGCCGCTCTGGCCACCGCCTTGGTCCTGTTGGCTTCTGGAAAACAAGCCACCATGGGGAAGCCGCTGAGAGGCTTCTTTCCTACAGTCGCCATGGAGAGAAGAAAATCGGTCACCCCGCCATTTTCACAGCTTCCCAGATCGATGACGGCCGGAATATTCTTTCCCAGTAAGGGGAGAAGATCCAACAACCCTTTCCCGCAATTCGCCCCCCGCTGCTTTGGATTTAAGAGGCCGTATTTCGCAAGACCGACACTGGTGCAGCCCTCGGAGATGCATAGAACATCCTTCTTTAACAACTCCTGAGCCATGGTCACGCTCTCGTTATCCTGTGTGAACTTGACATTGTTGCATCCGGCCAGGAGAGCTATCCCTTTTATCTTTCCTCCCTGAAGGGCTTCCACAACCTTCTTCACATTCAGATCCTTAACGGAAAAATTCATGAGGGCGGGCTCTTTGACCTCTGGGATCTCCTTCGATACCTCACTGCGGGCTTCAAAAGCTTTCCTGGCGCTGTCCACAATTTCACGGGCGAATTTGGCCAGGTTTCCCCGATTCAGAACTTCCGTAGAAACAATCTCCACTTTCCAGATTTTTGCCAGTTCGCGCAAAGAGGGATTGACACATTGATCACCCGCCACAATAAGATCCACCGCTCCTGTCATCACAGGGATCTCCTGGGAACCATAGTTTGTCACGGCCGCAAAATGGTGAGGGGGAACGAATGAATCGGTACAGACACCCAATATCGCGATCTTCTTCCCTTTGGCTGCCTCAGCAATCTTCTGTTTCAGGAGGGGATTAAAATGGCCTAAAAAGAGGATGTTTGGAACTCCCTTCTTCATCACCCCTAAGTTGACCTCGACAGCGGTTGGAGAAGCATCTCCGAAGACCGAGGCCTTCAATCTTCCCTGAAGAACCTGAGCTGCGCACCCGGCCAGGGCGGCTTTAAAGGCCCAGAGAAGAATATCTTCCAATTCTCCGATCCCTCCGTCCAGTTTCTGGGAAACCTTGAAGAGATCCCTCCCAACTCCTTCCGGATAGACACCCGCTGTCTTCCAACTGTCGATGAGAGCCTTGGAAAACTTTCCTGTCCCATTGATACTTCCTTTTTCAGTCAGGCTTTTGACATCTTTGAGAATCTTCAGCGCCTGATCTTTTCTCTTGGCCGAACCTTCCTTAGTCTCAATGCCTCTGGCAAAATCAGTCAGCTGATCGAAGTAGGCCATTGTTCCGTGAAGGACCAACCTGAGGAAGGAATGAACTCCGAGGATGTCCTTGTCCTTCCCACAAATCCCCACCTTATTCTGCTCACGAAAGGGATGACTGATACATGGCCCCTGAAGGCAGTCTCTACAATTCAAGCCGGCGTCACAGAATCCGCACTGGGGAAGGGATCCCTCGTAACGATCCCAGGCCAAGGATACTCCCTCCTCTGCTGCCTTCAGCAAAAAAGGCTCTACCGCTTTATCAGCCGTCTTCCTCTGAATCAAATCCATCTCTCCTTCTCCTTTCTCTAAAAGGTACCATTTCGCAGGCGAAAGCCTGCGGCTATAGGGATTCTCCTCTAAAAACTTCGGCTTGGGGAATACCCATACCAGGTAGCCCCTTTCTCTCGTTCCTCCAGAATAAGAGCCTTCGTAGGACAGACGTCCACACAGATAGGAAATTCCATGTTCCGGCAGCGGTCGCATTTCACGGCCACATGATGTCCGGACGAAGGGGTAATGATCCCGAAGGGACAGACCATGACACACATCCAGCAGGCGACGCAGGTCGGTTCGTGGACATAAACCAGCCCGGTCTTCGGATCCCTGCGCATCGTCCCATTGGGGCAGGCATCAATGCATGGCGCTACTTCGCAATGGCGGCAGTGCAGAGGCAGATTGTTGCCGTCCACATGGACTCTTGGAACCGGACGGGGTTCCTCATGGATGGCATCGTTGGGCTCCTTGGCGACGGACCCGATCTCCACTCCGCACCAAAGCCCGCAGGTATGGCATTGGGTACACTTCTCCTGATCCACCTTGATCACTTTCATCTTTTCCTTTAAAGTCCTTGATCCCATTGGACGCTGTGTAAGTTCTCTGTATTCAACTTCAGTAAATTTCTCCCCATTCTGCCTCATTAATGGCAATAAGTCAGCAAAATTCAGTCTGTCGCTCATCAAAAAGGGGACATAGTCGGATACATTGACCTTCTTTTTCAACAGGGTTTCGATGATCCCTGCCTTTTGAACCTGGCCTACCAGAATGGCTCCGACAATGCGTCCATCTTTTAAGACGAGTTTCCTATAGGTATCCTTCGTCTTTCTTTGAACCTGTTGGAATTTATCCCCATCAGGACGGGTGACGCCCATGGAAATCACAAGGAGGCCGTAAAAGTCGAGAGAGTTCATTCGAAAAGACCCGCCGTATTTGACCTTCCGGCCGGCCATGTTTAAACCGGCCACTCGGCCCTGCTCAAAAGCACAAGGCCAGATGGCATTGATACCCATTGTTTCTCCGGAGATATCGTAAGTCTCAGCCACATCTCCTGCCACATAGATATCTGGCGCCCTGGTCCTCATCGTCTCATCGGCAATAATTCCCTCATTCACTTTGATGGAAGTGGATGAAACACAATCGACATTGGGCTGAACACCCTTACCGATGACGACGAGTTGACAATTGATCCTCTCTCCGTTGTCGAGCGTCACGCCCTCTACGGACTCCTTTCCCAGGATCTCAACGGCATCCCGACCGGTCCGGACCTCAATCCCATGCTCACGCATCCTCGCCTCGATCATTTCTCCCGCTTCCCTGTCTAACATTTGTGAAAGAACATGGCTCGATTTAACGATGATCTTAACCTTCACCCCTCGAAGGGAAAGGGCATAACCGGTTCTCAAGCCAATCAGTCCGCCTCCCAAAACGCATGCCGTTTTGATTCCTTCTAAACGGTCGATGATCTGCTGGGCGTGTTCGATCGTCCTCATGACGATCACGCCCTTCTTATCCTTTCCCGGTATGTCCAGTATCTTTGGGAAGGAACCCGTGGCGATCAGCAACTTGTCAAAAGGATACTCCTTGCCATCCTCTGTCCTTATTAACTTAGAATCAGGAAGAACCGACTGTACCCTCTGACCCAGGTGTGCAGTCACCTTGTTTTCCGTGAAGAACTCTAATGGCCTGAAGTGTAATTCCTCCTTTGAAATCGCTCCGGCAATATAATAAGAGAGAAGAACTCGCGAATAGAAGGGCGTCCCTTCGTTGCTAAATAACTCAATTGGGGATGTCCGATCGACCGATCGGATCGCCTCGACGGCACTGATCCCCGCAGCGCTTCCTCCAATGATGACGTATCGCATCTTTCACTCCTTCTAAAAAGAATCGCATAGCGCAGAGCGCATGGCGCATAGCGTAATGAAATAACAGATCACGATTCAATACCGGTTGATTACATAGAGAGGCAACATCTCTTTAATGATCTTCTTGCCCCGGGTCAGATTGAAGTTGCCACAGGTGCAACACTTGGCCATCTCCACAGCCACGTCGTCCAGTGTCCGATGTCCCTTCTTGATGTCCCGGATCAGCTTTCCGACGAGATCGTTGGCGATCATGGCGTGGCCGCACATGGTCGTGATCTTCAATACATCATACTCCGGCATCCTCTCCGTCTTGCCCCATGTCCCCATGGAATACTCTACCGTGTGGATGCGAGCCAGGCCCGCTTCGTACATCATGTCCTGGACAATGTCCGTGACACCCGAAACCGTGATTGATATTCCAGGTCTCTTCTCTTTCAACTCCTTCAATAAGGCCACCACTTTATCCCGGTTATCATAGGTGACCTCAACGATGGTGCCGTCGGTGACGCGGTCCAGGATATCCTCAATCGTCGTGTTATAAATGTTACCGGTCTTCATATCGCCTTCATTGATGGGTCCATGCGTATAGGCAATGCGCAAATACTCTCGCGTCTTAGGCGCAGAACCTTTCTTATTGACGCCGGTTGCAGGACAACCGAGCACCACAAAATCATCTTTAAGACTCTCTCTGTCACCCCTTCGATGCAAACTGTGCGTCATCGCTTTTCTCCTTTTTCCACATTATTCATAGAATTTGAAGGGCGGCTCTCCCAGCCCCATGTTGTTTTTGCTGTTGATGGAATACCAATACCCCAACTTTTTCAAGATAGGAAGGATGGGAATCTCCCCCACGGGGGGAACCTTTGAAATAATCTCCACGGTAAAAACCGTATCCACCTTCTCAGCCACCTTTTTGATGGTCTCCAGAACTTTAGGGAGATTCGCCAGCTTACACTTCCCCTCAATGATAGCGGAAACCGCCCTTTCATTGAGAACATCGTCCCGAAGTTTTCCTGTTTTTTTGTTTGACATAAATTGGGTGACCGGATTCTCCTCTGCAAACGCATACCCTAAGGGAGATAAGGCCATCGCCACCACTTCAACGTCCCTAAAGTAGGCGCCTACGCCTGGCCTCCCCAGTTCAATGCCAACGCCAACCTCCCCGGGGCGAAATCGCCCTGAGACGTCATTGGTCTTCATCTCCTCGGTTCCACGACCCGGAACCTGAGATCCCTTGTACTCCGTCAGAGGATTGCTCAAGACCGCCCGAACCTCTCGGGGCCAAGGCTCCGCGGGTTGATAAAGGGCGTTTACGGGACAAATCTTTGCCCGGTAGCACATCCCGCAGTCCGTGCATTTATCCTGGTCGATATCGATGTATACCCTCCCTGGAATCTTTTCATGCCGGCGAAGGATCTGTATCCTCCCCATCGGACAGTAAGGGAAGCATCTTTTGCAACCGATGCACCTGTCATCGCGAACCTTCATAAAACCTCCTTTCCAGCATCGGACTCTAAAAATTCATCAACAATCAACGTATCTCATTTAAACCGATTCAGGTTTTTCAAAAAGGACTTGCTCGGCATCCAGTTTGGCCTCCTGAATGTGGTCCCGCATCGTACGCTCGCACAGATCAGGATCTCTCAATCTCAAAGCCAATAAAATTTTTCGATGGCCATCAATGGCCCTTTTCCCTCCATCTGGATACCGGAGTGTGTCCCTTCGATACCGCAACACATATTTCCTAATATTCACCAGTAGCCGGTGAAGCCGCCTTTTTTCGACGACCATTCCATGAAGCACGTCATGGAATTTCGTATTCCATTTAAAGACCTCTTCAATTCGTCTCTTTTTCAAAGCCTCTTCCGCCTTTTCGATGAATCCGTTCAGTTGCTCAAGATCTTGATTAGCGATCTTCCCTGAAATGATCCTCAAGGCATGCCCTTCCAGAAGGGCCCGAAGTTCAAACAACTCTTCCACTTCATCCTTTGTGTCTCCGGAAACAACAAACCCCCTCGTCTCAAGAGCTTTGATCCACCCCTCTGATTCCAGCTTATGGAGGGCTTCCCTCACCGGGGTGCGACTGACCCCCAACTTTCTCGCCAGATGCTCTTCGGTAAGCCTCTCGCCCGGGTTGAAACGGCCGGAGAGAACGGACGATTTTAAAAACTCGTAAGTCATTTCTCTGATGGGAATGGAATTTTTTTGAGAGGTCTTACGAAAGGGAATTTTTTCCAAAGTTGTATCCAATTTATGATTTGCTTCCAGAATGCCCAAATACTAGAATTTTTCTCTTAGGATGTCAAGCAATTCTTATAGACAAGATTACCTATAAAATACAAATAGTTATGTTCTTTTTCCAAATCTTATGTTTTTGAGGTCCAAAAGAATGAGCTTCTTCTTAGATCGTTAAAAGCATTTTTTGGGATACAATTCTTTCCTTGTCTTTGAAACAAACCTATGTTAGAAGTAAAATTAAAACGAATCCTAAGGACATCAAAATGGAGATTGATAAGAAGAAATGTGTTGGTTGTGGCAACTGCCATGCCGTGTGCACCATGGGGGTCATCTATCTGGACGAAGACGGAAAGTCCGTCGTCAATCAGGATGAGTGCGTGGAGTGTTATACCTGCTATCGTGTGTTAAGGAATGAAGGATACATTCCTTGGTTCGTCCGTGCCATTCGTAAAATCCTCTCCCTGTTTCGATTAGGTTATTTAGCTGAGGTCGATGTCTGTCCCACAGGCGCGTTAACCCCACCGGAGTTGAAATGGCCGAGAAGCATCCGGGCCCAGTTCAGCGACCCCACGACCACTCACCCGGGAACCGGTATTCGCGGAAGGGGCACCGAGGAGATCAAAACGAATGACGTGACAGGACGTCTTCGTCAAGGAGAGGCAGGCCTGGTTGTGGAGATCGGTCGTCCGGGGACTGGCGCCTTTTTCCGAGATATCGAAAAAGTGGCCGTGGCCCTCGCCAAGCTGAAACCTCATTTCGAGAGCAAAAACCCTATCACGCAGTTGATGGTGAGCCCGGAAACGGGAAAGCTGCGAGACGACATCTTAAACGAAAAGGCCCTCTCGGCTATCATCGAAATGAAGATCAAACTCGAAAGGATCCCAGAATTCCTTCAGGCCTTGGAGAAGATTCAGAGGGAGATCGACACGGTGACCAGCGTTGGGATGGCTTCGAAATGCCTACCTGAAGGAACGATTCCTCATGAAGAATGGGTAAGGAAGGCCGGATATACACTTTCACCGAATGGAAAAACGAATATTGGATTGGGCCGGCCGCTCTTCAAGGAGAAAGAATCATGACCAACACGCTCCATCGACAAGGAGGCCCGGAAAGCCTGAAGGGTGATTATGTAATTTTTGCGACCACGGCTAAAGGAATCACTCACGAAGGATCCGCCCCCAAACTGCAGGAGTTCATGCGAATCTGCTTCAAATATCATCCCGTGAACATGGGCAATAGCGAGCAGGGGAATGTCCATCAGGACGACATGGACATCAATAAGCTGATCGCAACACAGAAGGATGGCTCGGGGGCCGAGGCTGTGTTCACAGACCTAGACACCCTTCAAAAAGTGGTCGAGGAGTTGATTCGGGCCGACCTGGGCATCAGCATCAACATCAGCGGTCTTCTCGAAGAAGTTCAGCAATGCTGCCGAAAGGCAGGCCTTGAGAGGCACAGCGTCGAACACTCCCTTGGCTTTTGGGGAGCGAAAGACCGTCTGCCCGAAAGAGAGATCTTGGAATTTAACACCATGTGCGGCCACGGCATGGTCTCTTTCAACCTCATCCGGAACATGATTGAATATGTAAAACTTCGGCGCCTCACCCCAAAGAAGGCCGCGGGGATCATGGCCAAATGTTGCGAATGCGGCGTCTTCAATCCTGCGCGTGCTGAGATGTTGTTGGAAAAAGTGAAAAAAGGCGAAAAGTTCGCCAGGGGATGAGTTCCCTTCCCAAATGCTTTTACCTCCTCTTCTCCGGACAAAGAAATGGAAACCTTAAAGCGAGATCTCCAAAAGTTGATCGAGGGAGAGGTCTTCTTTGATGAACTTACCCGCACCATTTACAGCAGTGCTGCCTCCATCTACCGGGTGAAGCCTTTCGGCATTGTAAAACCCAAACATCAAGCAGATGTGATTCGGTTAGTGAGGGTTGCAGCCGAGAAGGGAATCCCGCTCATTCCGAGAGGGGGAGGGACGAGTCGCACGGGGAATGAATTAGGAGAAGGGATCCTCGTCGACTTTACGAAGTATATGAACAGGATCCTGGAATTCGAGCCCAAGGAAGAATGGGTTCGAGTTCAACCCGGGATGATCCTCGATTCCCTGAACAAGTTTCTAAAACCTCACAAGCTTTTCTTTCCCATCGATCCTTCGACGAAGGAATATTGTACACTGGGTGGAATGATCGCCAATAATTCGAGTGGTCCCCACGCGGTTAAATATGGCGCTACCCGCGATTATGTTCTTTCATTAGAAGTGGTCCTGTCTGATGGCGAGGTGATGACCACAAGTCCTGTCTCCCTAGAAAGAGGAGAATCGAAAGATTCGGAAACCCTCGAGGAGAAAATTTATAGGGCCATGCCTGGTCTGCTCCAACAGTATCGCAAACCAATGGAGGAGGAAAAGCCTTTCACCCTGAAAAATTCTTCAGGTTATGATCTCTGGCGACTGCAGGGCAATGGATTCTTAGACCTTACCTCCCTTTTCGTGGGATCTGAGGGAACCCTGGGAATCATCACCGGGGCAAAGCTCCGTCTCGTCCCCCTCCCTGGAAGGGCACGGGGAGGCCTCATCTATTTTGACAATCTGGATCATGTGGGCCCGGCCACACAGAAACTCCTTGAGCTCTCTCCTTCCATGCTTGAGATTATTGAACGGCAGATCATCGACCTTGCCCGAAAACAGAAGGCAGAGATGAGGCCGTATCTTCCTGAGGGAACTGAGGCCCTCCTCTTTGTTGAATTCGAGGAAGAGGATGGAGAAAGGCCTCCGCATAAGTTCATCGAAGCCGAGAGGCTTCTCGTCCAGCAGGAAAAATTGGCCACATCGATAAAGGTGGCCAGCAACGAAGAAGAGACGGCCATGTTTGAAAAGGTCAGAAGCATCTCCGGCCCCATTCTCAATAAGGCAAAAGGACCTAAAAGACCATTGGCCTTCATTGAGGATGCAGCCGTTCATCCGAGCCTTCTCTCCCGATATATCATGGGCCTGAGGGAAATTTTTAGAAAGGCCGAGGTGGAAGCAAGCATCTATGGCCACGCCGGCGATGGGAACCTTCATCTCATGGTCTTTTTAGACCTTCGGAAAGATTCCGAAGTGAAAAAGATGTTGGACCTGACCGATGCCTGTTACGATCTGGTCTTTTCGTTAAAGGGTACGATCAGTGGAGAGCACGGTGATGGCCGTCTGAGAACCTACTATCTCAGAAAACAGTACCCGAATCTCTATCCGGCCATGGTGGAAATAAAGAATCTTTTCGATCCTAAGAACATTCTCAATCCAGGCTGTATTGTTGGAGGTGAAAAGAACCCTCTCAATCAGCACCTCAAATATGAGTCTCAGGACCAGAGGAGATTGACAGGAACCTTTTTTGACAAGGAAGTTGTGAGAACAGCCATTGAAACTTGCTCTGGCTGCGGGAAATGCCGTTCCTACTGTCCCGTTGCACAGAAGGTTCTAGAGGAATGGGCGATGGGACGAGCCAAAGCGACTCTCCTAAGAGAATTCGCAGCCGGCGCTCTCGATCCAAAATTCTTCGACTCTGCCCAATTTAAGGAGGTGATGGATTCTTGCGTCAACTGCAAGAGGTGTTTAACCGAATGTCCCTCCGGAGTCGACATCCCCTGGCTTGCATTGAGCGGTCGCGCCCACTACCTTGAAAAACATGGAGAACCTCTGAGCAACCGCTTCTTCACTGACACCCGCGCCTTATGTAAGAAGGGAAGCGCTCTTGCTCCCCTGGTGAACCTCGCCAACTCTCTCGCTCCCATCAGGAGAGGGCTGGAGGCCGCCCTGGGACTCGACCGGCGTCGTCACCTACCTCCCTTTCGTCGCCGGACTTTGAAGAAAATGCTGAAGGAACGACCACTTTTTCACGCAGATAAAAAAATCGTCTACTTCGTCAGCTGTTATTCAAACTTCAATGAGCCGGAGGGCGATGGACTGGCAACAGTGGAGGTTCTTGAGCGAAATGGGTTCGAGGTCCTTCTCCCCGACTTTCAATGTTGCGGGATTGCCCGCATCAACTCCGGCGCCATCAATAAGGTCATGGAGGATGTTCAAACGAATCTGGAAAGGATGGCTTCTCTCGTCGACCAAGGGCTCAGCATCGTTTTCAGCGAACCGAGTTGTGCCCTGGCAGTCAAGATGGAGTACTCGAACATTTTGGATTCGGAAAGGGCCCATCAAGTCGCAGAGAAATGTTATGATATCCATCAATTCCTGATGAAGCTTCATAAAAAAGGAGAGCTCCATCTGAACCTGGGAGAGCTGAATCTGACGGTGGGGTATCACAATCCCTGTCATCTTCGTGCTTTAGGGGTCGTTAAGGAACCTGTTGAATTATTGCGTTTGATTCCGGGGATAAAGGTCAAGGAATTTTCCGACGGTTGCTGCGGTCTGGTGGGCACTTTTGGAATGAAGCGAAAAAATTTCGACCTCTCCATGGCGATCGGAGAGAGATTGTTTAAAGAGATTGATGATTCTGCCGTCGATCAGGTCTCCACCAGTTGCGGGGCCTGCAAGTTGCAGATCATGCAGGGAACCCGGAGAGAGGCTGTCCACCCGATTTCTTTGCTGGCCTTGGCTTATCAGAGAGGGGCTCAAAAGCTTACTTCACGAATAGATAGATGGCCACGAGCATAATGAAAAGGGCGAAAAGTTTTCTCAGGCGATAAGGGTGTATCTTGAAAGAAAGTGTACTTAGGTCTGTTAAACGATTAGGGAGATTCAGGTAGACTTGCTAAAAAAATTTTCAACTTGGTCATACCTTCGGGAGAGATATTGATAAACCTTACTCCGGATCGATAAAGTTTTTCACCTTCGCCCAATTGAGTATTTATCCAAACCACCTCAGCAAGGACTTCGATTGAATTCAATGTAGAGCCAGATGAGAAAAAAAGTTTCATATTCAGCTTTTGGCCAATCTCCATCTGTTCTGGCAAAAGAATCTGTAATCCCCCTTCGCTGGCGTCGAGAGCTTGACCGGATTGATTGACTGGCGAGTCGGCCCGATAATACTCTATTGGCAGACGGAGTGGAAATCTAGGGTTTCTCCTTCTTTCCAGATTGGCGACCGCATAACGGACTTTGGCTTTTTTTTCTTCTGTTTTCATTGCCAATCACCTTTCTTAAAATTTCAACCCTCTCCCTCGAGGCATATCCTTCTCAAAAACTTGGCCGGCAAGTGCCCGGGAAGCCCCGCCGTGCCTGTCCCGTCCTGACGGGATGGACGGGGAGCTTCAATGTGCGGCTGCCTTATAGTTCGTAATATACACGATTCATGGTTTCCAGGGAAGCAAAAGTTTCAGGAAGATAAGTATCTCTTTTCCTGTGATGAAAACCGGGACAGAAATTAGGGGCACCAGTTGGTCGGGCCGAAGAAGACGGGCCAGCGGAGAAAGATTTAGACCTGCCTGCGCGCAGCCGCTTCGGCGAAGGCAGGGCGGAACCTCATATCGATTTGATTCGAGGTCCCTCAGGCCATGGGAAAAGACTCCTCCTCCGTGACCACGAAAGTTACTCCTGACAGTCTTAAAGAACCGCAGTTCTAAAGCTTTCGAAGCCTGGTCCGTTTGCTTCTGCAAAGCTTACCCTGCCATCACAGAATTGGAGATGCATCCTTCAGGAAGGAACATTGCATCGTAGACCCTTTAACTGCCACCCCATTTCTCTGCTGGCCTTGGCTTATCAGAAGGGAATCCGAACTCCTTCACCCTAAAAATGAGATTCTTTCTCGCTTCAAATTCATAAGAAAAGTTTCTAAAAATGATGGTTTCGTAAAAAGTCCCAATTAGTCATCCTGAACGGAGTGAAGGATCTGAAATGCTTTGATATGATTAGATTCTTCGCTTCGCTCAGAATGACAGGTTGCCACTTATCGACTTTTTACGAGTCCATCAAAAATATATTGACAAAGTGGAATCCTTTCTTGTAAGAATAAATGGTCTGACCTTTATACCAATTTAATGACCGTCTGGAGAAAAGTTTCTCTATGGAGTTTGAGCTTGAGTTAAAGGTAACCGAAGCCCTGGCTGAAGATGTAGGCAAAGGTCTGGCCCGCCTTGACCCGGAGGATATCAAGGCCTTGAACGGTGTCTTGGGCGACGTGATCGAGATCAGTGGGGCAAAAAATACGGTTGCCAGGATCACGGGAACGCTCCCCGAGCATCGCGGGAAGAAGGTGATCCAGATAGATGGGATCACTCGCAGCAATGCCAACTCCAATTTAGGGGAAGTCGTCCGGATCAAAAAAACCTCTCGCAAAACAGCCGCGACGATCATCGTCACACCCCTTGATTTTTCAGCCGTCTTGCCCGACGAAAGTGAGCTCGATCAATTTGCGAAGGTCCTTCAGGGATTGGCCGTCGTCGCAGGCGACAAGATCAACATCCCTTTCCTGGCAGGAAAGGACCGGTTCTTCCAGGTGGAAGCAACGTCCCCCCTGGGTGGAGTGATCATCAATCAGAAGACCAAGTTTATCCTCAAAAAACCCGATTTTCCCCTGGAAGCGCCTTCCCATGTCTCCTACGAGAATGTCGGAGGCCTCGAGCGTGAACTCAGGCTCGTTCGGGAGATGGTCGAGCTTCCCCTGCGGTACGCAGAGGTGTTTGAAAAATTGGGAATTGAGGCACCCAAAGGGGTGCTTCTTTACGGACCTCCGGGCACCGGCAAGACCCTGATCGCCCGTGCCATTGCCAGCGAAACGAAACTCCATTTTTTCCGCGTGAATGGCCCGGAAATCATCCACAAGTTTTATGGGGAAAGTGAAGCCAGATTACGTGAGATCTTCGAGGAGGCAGCCCGCGAAGCGCCCAGCATTATTTTTATCGATGAGATCGACGCCATCGCTCCCAAACGTGCGGAGGTTTTGGGGGATGTTGAGAAGAGGGTCGTTGCCCAGCTCCTCGCCCTGATGGATGGAATGGTTTCCCGAGGCCAAGTGATTGTCATTGGTGCAACCAATATTCCCGAGATCATCGACCCGGCGCTCAGGCGGCCGGGCCGTTTTGACCGCGAGATCGTGCTTCCTGTTCCCAACACCGAGGGACGCAAATCGATCCTCAGGATTCACAGCCGGCGGATGCCCCTGGCCTCTGACGTCGATCTGGACCGTCTCGCCCAAATCACCCACGCCTTTGTAGGAGCCGATTTGGAGGCTTTGTGCAAGGAAGCTGGAATGGTGGCCCTCAGGCGATATCTCTCTCTGGAGGGAGAAAATCATCTCGCATCTATTCTCGGGACCCCGGACCAACTGCAGATCATGATGGAGGATTTCCTAACAGCCCTTCGTGAGATTGAACCTACGGCGATCCGTGAATTTTTTACCGAAAGGTCCACGGTCCGATGGCATCATGTGGGTGGCCTGGTCCCCATTAAGGAAGCCTTGATGTCCATAGTGGACTGGCCCATGAAGTACCCGGAGCTATTTGCATCAGGTAAGGTCTCGCCGCCCAGAGGGATCCTTTTTACCGGGCCCTCGGGGACCGGGAAGACCTTGATGGCAAAGGCCCTGGCCGGGGAGACCGGTCTAAATTTCATCTCGATCGGGGGCCCCATGATCTTCTCAAAATGGCTGGGGGAGTCAGAAAAAGCACTCCACAACCTCTTTAAGAAAGCCAAGCAATCCGCACCCTGCATCCTCTTTTTTGACGAAATAGATGCCCTCATCATGGCCCGTGGCTTTGTGACGGATAGCGGTGCAGTGGAACGGATCGCCAGCCAGTTCTTTAACGAACTCGATAGCCTTACCGATCTCTCCCAGGTGATTGTCCTTGGGGCGACGAACCGCAAGGATGTGCTAGATCCAGCCCTGATGCGAACGGGACGGCTCGATTACATTCTGAAGTTTTCTGTCCCGGATGAGAAGGATCGGCTGGAGATCTTTCAGGTGCACACCCGAGAGAAGCCATTGGGAGACGACGTAGACCTGGTGGAGCTGGCGAAGACGACAGAAGGCATGGTAGGTTCGCAAATTGCCTCGATCTGCAGAAATGCAGCCCTGATGGCCGTTAAGGAGATGATTCAGCTTCCGGAGAAAAAATCGTTCTCCAGACTGGTGATCCGGTCGGCACACTTCAAAGAGGCCATTCGAAGCGTTCGAACCAGTGAGGGGAATACCCGATGTTAAAGGCGGTAGAAAAGAAGCGGGCCTACGAAGATATCGTCAAGCAGATTTTCAATCTCATTGAAAAGGGCAAGCTGAAGCGAGGAGATCAGCTCCCTGTGGAGCGGGAATTATCTGAAACCTTTAAGGTTTCCCGGGCCACGGTGCGAGAAGCCATCTTTTCGCTGGAGTCTATGAGATTGGTTCAAAGGCGTCAGGGCGATGGGACTTATGTCATCGCTTCCAGTGAGGAGGCCTTAGTGCAACCCCTGGCTACGGCCCTCTTTCATGAGAAGGATGATATCATCGATATCTTTTTCGTCCGCAAGATCATCGAGCCGGAAGTGGCTCAACTCGCCTCAGAAAACAGAACGTCTGAAGAGATCGATGAGTTAGAGGAGATCCTCAAGGAACAGGAGAAGGAAGTCGAAAGCGGGGAGAATCCCATTCACACGGACTCGGAGTTTCATCGCCTCTTGGCCCGGATGGCAAGAAACAGGATCTTAGAACGTTTGCTCATTACGCTTGTTGATTTACTGGGTAAAACCCGCGAAAAGTACCTTCAAACAGAGGAGAGAAAACAGAAATCTCTTCACGGCCATTATGAAATCCTTGCCGCCATCAAGAATGGAAATGGGAAGGCTGCTCGAAAGGTCATGCGGCGGCACCTCGAGGATGTGGAAAATTCCGTGTTCAACAAAAGGAAAGGGGGTGGGAAGAAGACCCTGGGTTGATCTTGGAAAGTGAGTTGTAGTAAAAGGGATGAAGGTTAGATTTATCATGTGATTAAATTAATGAAGGAGGTATCAGTGTATGGCGAAAGTAACTGAGATAACTGTTTGGACGCGCGGGGTCGTGATGGACAAGGAGGCTCGGGATGTTGCCAACGCCTTTGCCCAAGCGGCCAAGATGGAGGGAAAATTTGTTCAGGCCTTCGATAACTACGAAGATCTGCCTGATCGCGTGCTGGTAACGACCCGTAAATATGCCCGAATTAGCGACAAAGAGATTGAGATGAAATATCTCTACGTGAATGAGCATCCAGACGTGGTCGTGATTGTCGAGCCAACCATCGTCAAGGGTATCAATATCTTGCGTGGGATGCCCGAGGGAGGTCTTCTCATCATCAATACCAACCGGCCGATCGAGTATATGCTCAAGTTCATCCCCAATGCAGACATCCTGGGCGCAGTGGCGACGGTCGATGCGGACGGCATCTCCGGGATGCGGACCGTAGACTTTTCCGGGTCAGAGGGAGGCGTTGATACTGCCGGCATTGGTGCAGGAATATCTTCTCCGATCCTGGGGGCCATGGCCAAGGTGACGGCCATGGTGAAGAAGGAGAACCTTGCCAAAGTCGTCAGCGACGTTGCCGCCATGGAGCGGGGTTATCAGGAAGTGAAAATCCAAAGATTTCGTAAGGCTCGTGCGGCTTATTTCTGGGGAGGCTAAACCCGGCCACCGTGAGTCGAGAGCAAGAAGTGAATCGTCATGACCGAATAGACAAGGAGGCGAACAGTGAAATCGAAAATACGAAAAGCACAGAAGGCAAAAGCAAGGGTTAAAACCGTAAAGAAGGTAACGGCTATCAAGAGGACCGTCATGCCTGAGGATATGTATGGGACAATTAGTGTTCCAGAAGATAGAGCGGTCCCTTTTGGGGCCATCACGCCTGCTCCGGTGAGGCAGCAGGACCTTTTTATCACCTCAAACTGGCGGATTGTCCGTCCGGTGATTGACCATGAAAAGTGCACCCGGTGTTTTACCTGCTACATTGCCTGTCCGGACGCTTGTTGGTCTTTCAATGAAAAGGAAGAGAAGATGGAATGGAATTGGAAGTTTTGTAAAGGCTGTCAGATTTGTATCAATGAATGTCCCGCGGACGCCCTGAAAGCGGTTCCGGAGCTCGATTTTGAAGACGGGGTTGTTCGTTTGGAGAAACCTTTCTAAGGAGGAGATGCTATGGCTCAAGAAAAGATGCTCAGCGGCTGCGCAGCAGCAGCCCAGGGTGCAAAATTTGCAGAAGTAGAAGTGATCTGTTCATTTCCGATCCGTCCCTATACGGCGATCATGATGGAATTATCCAGAATGGTTGCTAACGGGGAATTGGATGCGGAGTTCCTTCATGGTGAAGGCGAGCACGCCCAGCTTTCGGTTGTATTAGGGGCTTCGGCCTGTGGTGCCCGAGCCTACACGGGGAGTTCCGGAGTGGGTGTCACATACGCCTTTGAGCTTTACAGCCCGGTAGCAGGAGGCCGTTACCCTCTACAGATGGCTATCGCCGACAGAACTCTGGACCCACCAGGAGACTTCGGTTCAGAGCATACCGATGCGATGTCAGCAAGGGACCAGGGATGGTTGATGGGTTGGGCCGCTACCCCCCAGGAAGTCTTTGACAACACATTGATCAACTATCGCGTGGGAGAAGATCCTCGGATCATGCTGCCCCAGTTTGTCTGTCAGGATGGTTATTTCCTGTCCCACATCCCGGACAAGGTCATCCTGCCAGAGATGTCACAGGTAAGGGAGTTCTTACCTCCCTATAAAGCACCTCATCCCCTTAGCCCCGTGTGCCCGATATCACATGGTCCCCAGATTCGGCCCGACCAGGGAGCGCCCATGGATGCACAGAGGGCAGCCACCTTTCTCGAGGTGCCCAAGGTGATCAAGGAGGCAACGAATGACTTCAATCGCATCTTCCGTCGCAAGTATGATCCCTTCCTGGAGACATACAAGATGGAGGATGCCCAGTATGCTTTCTTCGTTCAGGGGGCCCACGCCAACACCTGTAAATCGGCCATCGATCATCTCAGGAGACAGGGCCTGAAGATTGGAATGGTCAGGCCACGTTGGATTCGGCCCTGGCCGACGGTAGAAATTGCCAGTGCCTTCTCTAAGGTCAAGGCGATTGCTTCGGTCGAGACAAGTACTTCTTATGGTGGCGCCATGAGAGGTGGCAACTTAATTCATGAGCTTCGAGCAACCCTCTACGACCTGCCGAAAAGACCTATGGTAACCTCTTTTATGGCCGGCCTGGGTGGAGATGTCGTTCTGCTTGAAGACTTTTATTACATGGCGAAGATTCTCCAGAAGATGGTCAAGAACAATAAGACCCATAAGTTAGTCTACTGGATTGGATTCGAAGAAGAAAAGGAGGTGTAAACGATGACGCAAGCGTTTGATTATAAAAAACAGATATTGGAACCGATCAAGTCCTTGCGGGGTGCGCCGGCAGATGAGATGTATGTCCCTGGGCACCGGACTTGCTCAGGTTGTGGACCCGCACTTAACTACCGTCTGGTCGCTAAGGCCGCAGGCCAGCATACAATCTTCATTGGCCCGACGGGCTGCATGTACGTGGCGAATTCGAGCTACCTCTGTACGCCTTACGCAGTTTCCTGGATTCATGCCCAGATCACCAATGGGGGAGCAGTGGGTTCGGGGATTGAAGCAGCCTACAAGATCCTCGCCCGGAAGAAGAAATATGACGGCCCCTTCCCGAATGTGATCGTGATGGCTGGGGATGGTGGATCCGTGGACATCGGCCTTCAGGCGATGTCGGCCATGATGTATCGTGGCCATGATGCGCTTTTCATCTGTTACGACAACGAAGCCTATGCCAACACAGGCATTCAGACTTCACCGACCACCCCCTATGGTGCGAATACGACCTTCACGCCACCGGGAAAAGCTATCCCTGAAGGCAAGACCCTCTTTCCCAAGGACCCTCCGCAGCTGGTGATCGGAGGCCACCCGGCGGTGAAATATGTCGCCACCACATGTATCTCTCATCCCCTTGACCTGATGAACAAGGTGCGAAAAGCCTTGAATTACGACGGACCCACCTTCCTCCATATGCTCTCACCCTGTCCAAAGGGGTGGAAGTTCGATGAGAAGCTAACCCGCGAGATGGGCCGGTTAGCAGTAGACACGGGGATGTGGACCCTTTATGAATGGGAGAACGGTGTCTACAAGTACCAGAACCTTCCCAAAAAGTATAAACCCGTGAGTGAGTACATGAAATTCCAGGGCCGTTTCTCTCATCTGAAAGAAGAGCATATTGCAAAGATGCAGGCCTTTGTGGATGAGAAGATTCAAAGGATTAAGGCGATTGCTGTTGAGGCTCCTATCCCTACACCCAAAGCAAAAGCCTAGACGAAGATATTTGAAATTTCCCCTCGTCCCCCAAAGGGACGAGGGGGCCCAAAATGTTAGAAGAAAATTCAAAAATTTAAGTTGTAAGAATCTAACAGAGGTGATAGATAAGGATGTGAGCAATGAACCAAGAAAAAGGAGGGCAACAATGAAAAAAAGATTGTCGGTGTCTAAAACGATGGGGGTAATACTCTGTTTTTTGATACTAGGTCTTCTCTCTGTGAACACAGCGAACGCCGCCTGGGAACCCACCAAGCCTGTTGAATTCGTTGTCCCTGCAGGAGCAGGGGGTGGTGCCGACGTAATGGCGCGGTTTGTCTCTCCACTGATATCAAAATACAACCTTGCCCCAAAACCTTTTATCGTGATCAATAAATCTGGTGGTGCGGGTGCGGAAGGGTTTATGTATGTCAAGGGGAAGAAAGGTGATCCGCATACTGTGATCATCACCCTGTCCAATCTCTTCACAACCCCTCTGGCAACAGGCGTGCCTTTCAACTGGAAGGATCTGACACCCCTTGCCCGTCTCGCCCTCGACTATTTTGTCCTTTGGGTCCCTGCCGACGCTCCCTATAAGACCGCAAAAGAATACCTCGATGCAGTTAAGAAGGAGCCGGGAAAATTCTTAATGGCCGGGACTGGAACCGCTCAGGAAGACCAGATCATCACCATTATGATGGAGCAAGCCTTTGGCTTAAAGTTTACCTACGTCCCGTTTAAGGGGGGTGGAGACGTGGCAGTTGAGCTCGTTGGAAAACACGTCAACTCAACGGTCAACAATCCTGCTGAAGCGGTGAGCCACTGGAAGGCAGGGCGATTGAAACCCTTGGCAGTCATTGACCACGATCGGATTGGACTTCCGGAATGGGATAAAATCCCCACGATGAAAGAGGCGGTAGGGGCGGATTTGAGCTACATGATGCTCCGTGGGATCTTTGCACCTCCTGGTATCCAAAAAGAACAGCAGGATTTCTATGTGGATTGCCTAAAGAAGGTCACAGAAACTTCAGAATGGAAAAAATACGTATCTGACATGGGCCTGAAGGCAGCCTTCCTTTCAGGACCTGATTATGTGAAATGGGTTGGAGAACAGGAAGCATTGCATAAGGACCTCATGACAAAGGGAGGCTTAATCAAATAAGAGAAGGGAACCAAGCCTCAGTAAGGGAATGGGAGGAACTCCTATTCCCTTACTTTTATGACGCTTGAATTTCGAGAGCGTCTGGAAAAGGAGGAGAGATGCGAAGGGCCGATATTTATGTTGGATTGGGTTTAATGGCGGTTGGGCTCCTCGTGCTTGGAGACGCGATCAGGTTGGGTTTTGGGTGGGGAATGAGTGGGCCTGAAGCCGGCTTTTTTCCCTTTTACATGGGTTTGGGGATCGTCATATGCACTTTCTTCATCGTGCTGAGGGGCATCAGGATTCTTAAGAAAGAAGGAACTGGAAAACCCCTGATCAAACAAGGAGGTCTGACTCAGATCCTTTGGGTGTTACTTCCTGCCACCGGAATGGTTCTCTTAACAGAGCTCATCGGACTTCACATGGCCACTGTCTTATACCTTGCCTTCTATATGGGAGTAGTGGGAAAGGAGAATTGGTTCAAAGTGGCCGTTTTGAGTATTTTGGTACCTCTAGTCGTCTATGTTTTATTTGACAGAATATTCTTAATCCCCCTGCCCGAAGGTGTATGGGGGAAAAATGTTTTGGCTCTTATTCCGTATTAAAACCCGACAGGAACGAATCGCCAAGTCGGGGTCGGGATGTCGCCCCAAGGAGACGTAAGACCAGGTATCAGGACCTGCCAGTGGGGCTTCATTTGCTAAACCGAAGGAGGAACGACATTGGATATCTTCTCGAATTGGTTGATGGGTTTAAGCGTTGCCTGCCAGCCCTATAACATTTTGATCGCCGCGGTCGGTATCATCCTAGGGATCATTGTGGGTGTGCTCCCCGGCCTGGGGGGTGCCAATGGATGTGCCATCCTTATTCCAATTACGTTTGCCATGAACCCCACCTCGGCCATTATTTTATTGGCCTGTATCTATTGGGGAGCACTCTATGGTGGAGGAATCTGCTCCATCCTGTTCAACATCCCCGGGGAACCCTGGGCTGTGGCCGTCACCTTCGACGGATACCCCATGGCAAAAAGTGGAAGGGCTGGGAAAGCACTGGTGTTGTCTTTCTTATCTCACGGATTTGGGGCGATTATTGGAGTTATCCTCCTGACCTTTTTTGCCCCAATCATCGCCGAGTTTGCTTTAAGGTTTGGACCTCCTGAAACCGCTGCTGTGATGGTGCTCACCTTCAGCGCAATGACCCGATTAGGAGGAAAATCTGCTTTAAAGTCCTTGGTGGCCATTTTCCTTGGGTTCATTCTGGCCGCTGTTGGGATGGATATTGTAAGTGGAAAGCTTCGTATGACCTATGGCACTGTACCGCTGATGGGAGGATTTCACTTCATTGTCGCAGTGATTGGACTCTTTGGCCTTGGAGAAATCTTTCTTACCGTCGAAGAAGGCCTCAAGATGGAGGGAGTCAAAGCCACGGTTCGGCTGAAAGATATCTTGGAGGGTTTAAAAGAATTGGTGCGACACCGGAGGATACTTGTGTTGGGTTCCTTGATCGGATGCTGGTTGGGCATCCAGCCAGGGGGAGCCACTCCTGCCTCTTTTATGGCTTATGGTTTTGCAAAAAGCTCAGCCATTGATAAAGACGAATATGGCAAAGGGGCTGTATCTGGTATCATTGCACCCGAGGCAGCAGGCCATGGCGCTGGAACCTCTGCCACCCTCCCTATGATCACGCTCGGTATTCCAGGTTCACCCACCATGGCTGTCATCATGGGTGGTTTGATGATTATGGGTCTTCAACCTGGGCCGATGCTCTTTAAAGAGCATGCCGATTTTGTTTGGGGTTTTATTGGCAGCATCTGGGTAGCCAACTTCTTAGGCCTGATACTCGTCTTGGCCTTTGCTCCGGCCTTTGCAGCTATCCTCAGGATTAAATTTAGCATTCTGATGCCGATCATCATCTACGTCTGCGCCATCGGTGCTTTTGCAGTCAACAATAGGATGATCGATATTTACTACATGGTCATCTTCGGAATCGTCGGGTATTTCTTCAAAAAACTCGACTATCCCATTGCTCCTATGGTTCTGGCTTTAGTTTTAGGGAACATGGCCGAGTCAGCCGTGAGGCAAGCCCTCATTATGGGTCGTGGGAATCCAATCATCTTCTTTAGGCCTCCGATTGCACTTCCTTTGATGTTGTTGGCACTCTTCCTCTTCTTCTTGCCAACCTTCTCAAAGTGGAAAAAGAAGTTATCCGCTAAAAAAGAGGCCACAGGATAGATTGACGAGGAAATTTTTATGAAATTCCTAATTGCCGGGGGAGCTGGATCCGTGGGTCAAGCTCTCACGGCATTTTTTATTCAAAAGGGACATGAAGTCAGGGTTTTGGACAAGGAGGCTGATCGTCTACGGTCCATGGGACCCAAACATTTGGAGTTGGTAAAGGGAAGGATAGAGGACCCCGCCGTCGTCAAAGAGGCCATGAAAGGGATAGATATCCTCCTTCACCTGGCCTGGTCTTTTTCTGACAATCCAATAGAGCTTTTGGAAAGTGACCTGAAAGGGCATATCCTGTTGCTTGATGAAGCAGTCGCCGCAAAGGTCTCCCACTTCATCTACACCAGCACCGCAGTCGTATATGGCAAACCCATCAGGCTACCCATTACTGAAGAGGCCCCTTGTTTGGTAGAAGAGGCGAGAAAGCCATTCTATGGAGTTGCCAAACTGATGGCAGAGAAAGTTTCGTTGGCTTACTTCAAGACCAAAGGGCTGCCCGTCACAATTTTCAGATTCTGGTGGTCCTATGGTAAAGAGATCGGCGGGAGGCACCTTCGGGACTTGATCAAGCTTGCCCAGGCAGGGCAACCTTTGAGGGTTCCCGAGGGTGCAGGTGGAAGCTTTCTCCATATCGACGATCTAACCAATGCCATACTGCTTGCCATACAAAAACAGGAGGTCTTTGGAGAAATCTTTAATCTCTCAACCCTTTTCCTTACGTGGGAGGAGGTTGCCCGGATCATCATTGAGGTGACCCATTCCTCCTCTCCACTTGAGGTCATCCCTGCGAAAGAGTGGAAAGGACCCGCCTTTCTGGCCGATACTTGGGAATTAAGTACAGACAAAGCCGAACGACTTTTTGCTTATCAATCTGCACTGTCTCACCTAATGGCCAAGCAAGGGCTAAAAGAGGCCATCGCCCAGTGTTATCAGGTTATGAAGATGTAAGTGAATCAGGTTAGATATCATTCGGTTGCCTATACGGCCATGACGAAAATCCGAATGCCTACAAATCCAACTGCAACGATGCTGCGTCCCCTCCTTTATTCATATCGCAAGGCCTCAATGGGGTTGAGCAAAGAGGCTTTCCTTGCCGGATAGAATCCAAAAAATACCCCTACAGAGCCAGAAAAGAGAAAGGCTAAAAGGATTGCCTGGATCGAGAAGAGGGTAGGCCATTGAGTAAAGCTGGAGAGGACCACGGTCCCCAATATCCCGATCCCGATCCCCAATATCCCTCCCATCAGACTTAGGACAAGGGATTCGATGAGGAACTGAAGAAGGATGTCCCGACTCTTGGCACCCACGGCGATTCGAATGCCGATCTCTCTTGTCCGCTCAGTGACAGAGACGAGCATGATATTCATGATCCCGATTCCCCCTACAATCAGAGAGATGGAGGCGATGGCACCTAAAAGGAGAGACATCACATTGGCCGATTCCTCCCGGCTCGACATGAGTTCCGTCAGGTTCCTCACAGAAAAATCATTATCCTGGTTTGGCTGAATGCGGTGTCTCTGCCGAAGGAGTTCTTTCAACTGCGTTTCTACCTGTTTCACGTCATCCGGTCCCCATGCCTGGACCGCGATGTTCCTTACCATCCCGGGAAAGGTCTGTCCGAATAGTTGCTTCTGCGCGGTGGTCAGCGGTACAAAGATGATATCGTCCTGGTCCTGTCCCCACGTTGTCTGGCCCTTGGGTGTGAGAACCCCAACGACTGTAAAGGGAATTTTCTTGATACGGACGATCTGGCCGACTGGATCGATCCCTCCGAAAAGGTCATCCACGACTGTCTTTCCCAAAACGCAAACCTTCGCTGCTCCATCGAGCTCCTGTTCGGTGAAGGGACGACCTGAGGAGAGGGACCACCCTCTGATTTCGATCATTTCAGGACTTGTTCCGGTGATACCGGTAGACCAATTTTGATTTCCATAGACCACCTGGGCCACCCCGCGGATGCTCGGTGCGACATACTTAACCCCCGGGATTTCTTTCTCGATCGCCTTCGCATCGCCAACGGTCAACGTTGCAGCAGTCCCTGCCCCCATATGGGATCCTCCGCTCGTCGTACTCCCTGACTCGATCATGAGAAGGTTTGACCCCATGCTGGCGATCTGCTCTTCAATCCGTTGCTTTGCCCCTGATCCCACAGCAATCATGGCAATGACCGCACTGACGCCGATGATGATTCCCAGCATGGTGAGGGCCGAGCGCATCTTATTGACCATGAGCGCTCTGAGTGCAATTCGGAAACTGGCGAGAAGGGTTGTCATCATAATAAAAATTTAGGTTGAGGTTAAGGTCGAGGTTAAGAATTGCTAAACCTTAACCTTAGCCTTAACCTGATACTCAGCCCTAAAGGGCTGAGTTACGGTCACTGACCACTGTCCCATCCTTAAAAAGGATGTTCCGCTTTGCAACGGATGCAATGTCAGGCTCATGGGTAATCATGATGATGGTGATTCCCAGATCTCGATTGAGACGCTGAAAGATCGCCATAATCTCTTCACTCGTCTTTGAATCAAGATTGCCTGTGGGTTCATCCGCCAAGAGAATGGAAGGCTGGTTGACCAGGGCACGGGCGATGGCTACCCGCTGTTGTTCCCCTCCGGAGAGTTGACTGGGATGATGATGTTCCCTCCCTTCCAGGCCTACCTCTACCAAGGCTCTCCTCGCGTTTTCCTTTCGTTGATGCGCTGATGTCCTTGCGTAGATCATGGGGAGTTCAACATTCTCCAAGGCTGATGTCCTCGCCAGGAGGTTAAACCCCTGGAAGACAAAACCGATCTTCCGATTCCGGATCTCTGCCAGATCATCCCTTGAGAGACGTTCCCCATTAATCCCTTCTAAGAGATATTGGCCATGTGTGGGCTGGTCCAGAAATCCCAGGATGTTCATAAAGGTTGATTTCCCGGAGCCCGAAGGTCCCATGATGGCCACAAAGTCCCCCCGTTGAATCGATAAGGAGACGCCACGAAGTGCATGAACCTCCACCTCACCAAACCAGTAGATCTTGATTAAGTCTTGAACCTGAATCAAAGTATCTGTTGCCTCTGAATTACTCATTGACTTTCAAGCTTTCTCGCGACGTAGGTCATTTGCGCATTGCACCGCCCCCGAAAGGCGAAGGAGTGGGCCGGTTCTGTGCATTGCCTTTAGCCATCTCTTGGACGATCACCTCAGTCCCCTCTTTAACATCTCCGGAGATAACCTCACTAAAGGACCCGTCGGTGATCCCCAACACAACGGAAACGGGAGCAGGGTTCCCTTCCGCGGAAAGGATCCAGATCTTTCCTGACCTTTTTTCATCAGCCTCGGAGGATGAAGCCGACTCGGCGAGCTTTTGCTTCTGTTCCGGCGTTAAAATCCCCATGATTTTCTGTCGTATCAAATTCTGAGTCTTTGTCCTCACCTCTTCCGGCTTTGACTTCTCACGAATCTCCTGGATCTCCTGTTGCGAGACCTTGATGATCATATCCACTCTTGCTTGTTGTTCCGGGGTGAGGTTTAATCCTTCTGTGAATCGACTCCCGGATGTGAGACGGCCCTTCGATTGGGATGCCCCCTCCCCCTTCTTTCCCTGTGCAGCAACCTCATTTCTTGCCGTTTGAGGCTGGTAACGGAGGGTGGCATTGGGGATTTTCAAAACCCCTTCCCGATGTGCCACCACGATGGTGACATTTGCCGTCATGCCCGGTTTGAGCTTCAACTCCTTGTTGCCCACCTGTATGACCACGTCGTAGGTAACAACGTTCTGAATCATCTGGGGAGCGTTCCGAATTTCGGAGACCCTCCCTCGAAACGTTCTTTCCGGGTAAGCATCGACGGTGAAGGTCGCCTCCTGCCCTTTCTCAATGCGGCCGATATCGGCTTCACTGAAATTTGTGTCCACCTGCATTTGAGTCAGGTCTTTGGCGATGGTGAAAAGGGTTGGGGCCTGGAGGCTGGCCGCTACGGTCTGGCCCACATCGACGTTTCTCGAGATCACGGTCCCTTCGACTGGAGATCGTATGGTGGTGTACCTCAGGTTGATCTCCGCCATCTTCAGGGCCGCCTTGGCATGTTCCACTTGTGCCTTTGCAGATTCTATCTGAGATCTGGCCACTTCTAACTGGGCCTTGGTGGCCTCTCTTTGGGCCACTGCAGAATCATAGTTGGCCTGAGCCGTATCGAGGGCGGACTGGGCAATGGCACTCATCTTCATCAATTGCAGGTTCCGATCCAGAGTCCTCTTCGTATCAGTGATAGACACCTCTGCCTTTACAAGGTTGGCCTGGATATTCTGCAGATTGGCCTGGACGTTCCCCAAGTTGGCTTGTTCAGTTGCCACTTGGGCCTTGGCCTGATCCACCTGGGACTCAAAGATGGCTGGATCGATCTGAGCGATGACCTGACCAACTTGGACACGAGAGTTAAAATCGGCGTAGAGAGCCTTGATCGTCCCTGAAATCTGGCTCCCTACCAGGACCGTAACTACCGGATTGATCGTTCCCGTAGCTGTAACGACAGAGCTGATCTCCCCTCGCTCCACTTTGGTCGTCCTGAACTTCTGGTTCAGCCCGTTTTGACCCTTCCATCGATAGAAAATAAATCCCCCCACCAGCAACACGATGAAAATGATTACGATCGGCAGCAGATATTTCTTCCTTCGATTATCCATGTTTGTACCCTTTGCTCTTTTTTCTAAACTGTAGACGAATGGGAACTCCTTGAAAACCAAAAGCCTCCCGCGTTTGATTGATCAAATACCGCTCGTACGAAAAATGGATCCCCTCTGGGAAATTAGCATAAATGATAAAGGTCGGCGGACCAACCGAGACTTGAGTAATATAGTTCAATTTCACATTTCGATTCTTATGGAGAGGAGGTGGATGATGTTCCACCCACTGTCCAAAAAGTTTATTTAATTGGGAGGTAGGAATCCTTTTCTTCGCCTGCTCACCCACCTCATCCACCAGGTCCAGGATCTTGGGAACCCTCTGCCCTGTCAATGCAGAGATAAAAAGGATGGGCGCATAGGAGAGATATTTCAAGTCCTCATAGACCCTCTTCTTATACTGCACTAGGGTTTCTGAATCTTTCTCGATAAGGTCCCATTTGTTCACGACAAGGATGCATCCTTTCCCCTTCTCATGAATGAATCCACCAATGTGGGCGTCCTGGTCGGTCACTCCCTCTTTCGAATCCAATAGAAGGAGGGCTACCTGGCACCGGTCAATGGTCCGGAGCGCCTCCACGATACTATACTTTTCCAACCTCAGACTGATCCGGCTCTTCCTTCGAATGCCTGCCGTATCGATGAGGATATATTTCTTCCCGTCTCTCTCAAAGAACGTATCGATGGCATCGCGGGTCGTTCCAGGTGCCTCATCGACCAACACCCTTCGATATCCCAATAAACGGTTGATCAGAGAGGATTTTCCCACATTCGGCCTTCCGATGACAGCCACCCTCGACGCCTCTCTGTTCCATTTCTCCTCAGTCCATCGGGGAAGGATTTTTACCACCTCGTCCATCAATTCATCAAAACCATATCGGTGTTCCGCAGAAATGGAATAAATCCGTTCTGTCCCTAAACCATAAAATTCATAGACCTTCTCCTCATGGTTCGGGCCGTCAATCTTATTGACGATGAAAAAGACCGTTTTATTCTGTCGTCTTAGAATATCTGCAATCTCTTTGTCTGAAGGGGTGAGACCGTCCTTACCATCCATAATGAAGAAAATCACATCCGCCTCATCTATGGCCAACTGGCATTGCTCACGCATCTGAATAAAGATTCGATCTTTTGAAACAGGTTCAAAGCCACCTGTGTCGATCAAGGTGAAAACGCTTCCTTCCCACTCCACATCCGCATAATTTCGATCCCGGGTCACTCCAGGCTCATCCGCAACAATCGCCTTCTTTCCCCGAGCGATTCGATTGAAAACGGTTGATTTTCCCACATTCGGCCTTCCAACAATGGCAATGATAGGTTTCATAATGCTTCCCAGATGAACCCATCACTATTATAAAACAGCGCTAAGCCCTTAACAATAAAATACTTTTTTATCTCATTCTTTTCTTAAATTCATATTGACTTTATCCGGCCGAATCAGTAGACTCCAATTTGATCCCCTCCAATTTCTTATACACGAAGTTAAAACTCCATTCTTCCGTGCAGAATGGGATCTCCAGATACAGCTGACACCAGTTAGAACTAGAGATGCTTCCTGAATCTATTCCCCATTACAGTGTGGGGCCTTTTTTCGGCCTGGCCACCAATGTGGTCATGGGGCTTTTATGCCTTATTAACTCTGTCTTCCACCGACACTACCGACCTTTGTGGAACCTTTTTCTCTTCTATTTGTTCCTGACGTTTTTCTTCTTAGGCTGGGTGACCTACGGGCTGCAAAAGTCGCCAGAATCCATCCTCCTGGGGTACAGAATCAGTCAAGCGGGTTTAGCGTTGCTTCCGGCAAGCTGGGCATGGTTCGTGCTGTCTCTCTTAAATGAGAAACCAAGCCGCCTCTCTGGTGCCATTATCGTCATCAGCCTTGTCACTGCTGGCTTGGCCCTTTTCGGGAAAGGACCCCTGTTCTTTGGACTTCCTCTGGAGGCCCATCCGTCCGACGGCGGGATCTTAAGGCCCCAATCTTTCCTTCTCAGACCTGCCATCAACCTCTTTTGCATCATGGTCTGCCTTTATTACCTCATTCTTGCCATGACAAAACTGTGGCGGTGGAAAAAGCAGAAACGCACCTATCTCATCCCCTTTGGGATTGGGCTGTTACTTTGGTTCTTGGGAGGCCTTCACGATGGCCTGCTCTCCTTAGGGGTAACGACTCTCAGCAACGAAAAAATCTTGTGGTTTGCATCATTCTGGCTTTCTATCTTCCTGGCGATTGCCGTCGCCCTGCATTATCGATCCTTGGAGCAAGCGGTTCGTGACGCCCGGGATGTCTTTGAGAAGTTCGTCCCTCCTGCCTATCTTCGTCGCATTGCGGCAAAAGGATTGCAATCGATACGCCTGGGTGAGGCGGACCAACAGGACGTGACCATCCTCTGTTGCGATATCCGAGGATTTACCCCCTTATCCGAAAGGCTCAATCCGAGTCAGCTGATCGCCTTTGTCAACGGATTCCTTGACCGAATTACCAAGCCTATTTCCAGACAGGAGGGAGTGATCGACAAATTCATTGGGGACGCTGTCTTGTGCATTTTTGAAGGAACCGACTCGGCCCAGAGAGCTGTCGCTTGCGGGATAGAGATGCTCGGTGAGGTTAAGACCTTCAATGCGGAGGAGGGTCGGCCAAAGGATCAGCCCGTTCAGATCGGCATCGGCCTCCACGCTGGGCCGGTCATTCTGGGAACGATTGGCTCCACGGAGCGGATGGACTCTACGGTCTTAGGGCTCACGGTCAATCTTGCCAAACGCCTCGAAGAAGCGACAAAGACATTGCACATAGATATGATCATCTCAGATCAGGTCGCCAAGCGTTTGCCAGATAGAAACCATTATCGATTACGGGATCTGGGAGAAGCTTGGGTCAAGGGAACGTCAAGCCCGCTGACTTTATTTGAGGTATATGATCAGGATCCCCCTGAAGTACGGAATCTTAAGGACCGGATTGGATGCATTCTCACAGAGGGGGTGGGGCTGGTGAGGACAGGTCATCTTGAAGCCGCTTTGACAAAATTTCAGGAAGCTCAGGTGATCTCCCCTCAGGATTTACCCCTTTGTCTCTTCATCAACTCACTCAGAAGTTTCCTTGAACGGGGGCAGGCAATCAATGGGGCCACGTTACTCGATCTCAGGTAGATTTTGGGCCTATTTGATTTCGGTACTTGTTCCTTCCTCCGGGATCAGTTCAATAGAACCACCACTCACCCTGAAGACTCCTCTTCTTGGTCTCAATAAATCTGAATTGGCGATATCATCAGGTGACGTGAAGCGGTCCGCTCTGCCCTCTTTTAAATCCAAACCTACTGAGTTGTAAATTCTTGCTACATATTGAGAGCAGAATAATTTGTTCTCTTTTCTTAACTCATCCTTGTCGCTCACCTTTCTTTTGAAAAGAATCTTCCAGGCAAATGCGATGGTCTTCCATTTCGCATACCTCTTACCCAGTTCTTCTTGGGCAGATATAACCATCCTGAGACGATCCCTTTTAGAAATCTCCCTGTTGCAGGTAAACCATTCGACATTTCCTCTGTAACTCTCTATCTTCCGTGAGAGAGGGATAATTCGAACCCCCTCTTCAACAGCTTCCATGACCATTAATCGCTTGTTCCACCAGACGGCAATTCCGGCATGGGAATAGGACGATCTCGTCAACCGTTTGATCAAAAAAGAACTCCTATACTTCCCTTGAAACATCAATACATCCCCGTTTTTTATATGAGAACGAATGACGTCATATCTTATATTTTTCTTTTTCTCACTTTGTGTCTTCAGCTCTTTTTTCTTTTCCCCATTCACTTTCTCTTGTTGTTCATTATGCGCTCCCTGCTCCATGCTCCCCTCCCCTACATGTCATAAATCCTTTATTTGAAAAATTTCTTTATCAACATAGCATTTCCTCAGGTTGAAATTATTACAATTTGTTTGGCAACGTCAACCATTTTCTGAAGGCCTCTTTTCCAGTTTGCTCTTTCCTTCTGACCGGAACGTGCCCCGTCCCGTTCTGGCGGGATTGGCGGGGTCCCTGCTTGCCTGTGGCCGGGGAGCTCCACTAATATTTTGACTTAAAACAATTTCTTATGGTAATCATAAATTATAGCAAGTCTTGGGGGCCTAAGGTATCGTTCCCGGCCTACTTCCTTAGTCTTTTTTCACTACGATTGCTTTCTCCGATTTGGATGGATTCCAGAATGATTGCTGAAGCTTTAGGTTCTCGGTCGCAGAGAAGGATGAACATGAAAGGTTCATCAAAGGCTCCTGTTATCATTTTTTATGGATTAACCACTTTCATGGCTCTGATTGTTGTCATCTCCTTTGTCAGCGCTTTATCGTGGATCAACAAACCATTCCCAGGTTTCCTCATCTACGAATTTCCGTGCGTGGGTTCTCTGAGCCATCCCGATTGGCCGGGGAACAAGGCAGGCCTTCGATATTTTGACCGGATTGCGAAAGTCGAAGATCAGCCTGTTCTGAATGGTCGGCAGGTGATGACGAGAGTCAGACAGGAAGTTCCCGGCACACCGATTCGTTATCTCGTAGAGTCCAAAGAGAAGATCAGCGAAGTCGTAGTGCCCGTGACGGTATTTGAGCTAAAGGACTTCTTCTTAGTCTTTTTTATCCCCTTCTTCGGTGGCCTAGCCCTTTTTTCACTTGGTGTAGTTGTTTATGTCCTCAAGCCCAATATACGGGCAAGCTGGGTCTTTCTCATCCTCTCCTTTTCGCTGGGGAGCTACATGGTCACTGGCTTTGAAATGCAGTCCACTTATTTCTTTGGGCATTTCCACTACCTCATCATTCCTCTTTTCCCGGCCACCTTTCTTCATCTCGGCCTTATCTTCCCGGAAAGGAAGCGTTTATTGAACCGTTTTCCGAAATCCGAATATCTGATCTACTTGCCCACTCTCTTTTTGGCTGCGGGGTACCAGATCTTTCTTTTCTCCTATGAGAAAATTCTAAGATCCAATCCCTTCTCCCTGATACCCAGTTACACAAGGGTCGCTATCCCAAATCTATCTTTTACGTTTTTGGCAGTGGTCGGTTTAATCTCCCTTCTGGCCTATTCCATGTTCAAAGCTTCGGATAGCGTTTACCGGCAACGGGCGAAGACGATACTGATCGGTGTGACCATTGCTTTTTTTCCATCCGTCATCGTCGAACTTCTTGCCTTTTTTGTGAAATTTAATTTTCCCTTCAACTTTCTGGTTTTGTTCGTCATTTTCTTTCCAGCCTCTTTCGCTTATTCCATCGTCAGGCACAACCTCTTTGATGCTGATATAATTATCAGACGCACCGTGGGTTATGTATTGGCTACGGCTGCTGTCATTGGTGTCTATTGGCTCTCGAGTGTTTTCCTCAACGTCCTTCTGGGAAAATACCAATTGGCCGAATCGAAGGTCTTCCCTATCGTTTTCATCTTAATAATGATCTTGATATTTAATCCCATAAGGAATCGCTTTCAATCCCTGGTGGACTGGACCTTTTTCCGCAAAGGATACGACGATGGGAAAATCATTGACAAAGTCAGCCGTACCATGACCTCCTCTCTAGATCTGACTCAAAGTCTAGGAGAACTTCTAAAAACTCTTCAGGAAGATATGTTTATCGATAAGAGTTCGGTGATGCTTTTGGATGCAGCCAAGGGGGAATATCATCTCACGATAGCGGAAGGAGACAGAAAGCAAAATCTCGAGGGTCTTGTTTTTAATAGAGATGACCCTCTAATTCAGATCCTTGAAAAAGAGAAAAAGGAGCTGACGAAATATGACATCCTCGAGGCCCCAAAATATAGTGGGGTCACTGAGATTGGTACGAAGAATTTTGAAACCCTCCATGCGAGTATGATGATCCCTCTAACTTGTCATGATGAAGTGGTAGGTATTCTGAATTTGGGTGAAAAGAAATCGGGGAAATTCTATAATGGGAAAGATCTCGAACTTCTTCGAACGCTGGCCAATCAAGCAGCTTTGGCCGTTGAGAATGTCAGGCTTCATGAGGCCCGGATCAAAACCCTCGAACATTCACGAAAAGAACTGGAGCAATTGAACAGAGCCAAGAGCATCGCCCTGGACCATCTGTCTCACGAGATGAGAACTCCTTTATCCGTCATTACAGGAAGCATCCGATTATTGAAACGTAGGCTTGGACCCCAGGCCTCCCCCAGGGAGGGTAAGACATCCTTTGAAACGCTCGAAAGACAATTGAATCGCCTGATCGATATTCATCAAGAGACGGATAAGATTATTCGGTCCTACCAGGAATTAGAGGAGAAGCCTCGTTCTGAGGAATTCTATCAACCCTATTCCTTTGTCCCAGAGACCATCACTCTTTACACCTTTGCAGAATACATCCTGGAGAATGTTGGAAAGCACGCCAGTCATCGGGACATTCAGTTTCAAATCGACGGTGATAAGAATCTCCTTCTCCTGATGGACCCAAAAATTCTTGAGGATATCTTGGTCGGACTTGTAAAGAATGCCGTCGAGAATACCCCTGATGAGGGAATGATCCGGGTTGTTCTGGAACAGAAAGCTCAGTGGGTACAAATCAAGGTCCAGGATTTCGGCATTGGGATAACCATAGAGAACCAGAGGCACCTTTTCGATGGCCTATTTCATACGCTTGACACCGAACTTTATACCTCTAAGAAACCTTATGATTTCGGTGCAGGGGGTAAAGGTCTCGACCTTCTGAGAATAAAAACCCATGCGCAGCGTCTTGGTTTCGATATATCGGTGGGAAGTCAACGTTGCACCTACCTTCCAACCGATAGAGATCTCTGCCCTGGAAAAATCTCAGCCTGCCCTCACTGCAAAACCCGCGAGGACTGCCTTAAATCCGGAGGAACTACCTTTTGCATTTCAATTCGAATACCGGAAAAATCTCAATCCTAAAACCTAAAGAGATTATTGAAAGGGAACAGCTGTGACAATAGCAATTTTGATGACGTCGCTTTCCTCATCTTTTGGAGCTTAGGACAATCGCCTCAATTTCAATCTCCGCATCTCTGGGAAGCCTGGCGACTGCAACCGTCGACCTGGCGGGTGGAGAAGACGGAAAGTAAGTCGCGTATACTTCATTCACCTGACTGAAATTTCCCATATCCTTCAGAAAAATGGTGACCTTGACCACATCCTCCATTCCCAGGTTTTGAGATTCCAATACGCCTTTGAGATTTTCTAACACTCTCCGCGCCTGTTCACGAATATCTCCTTTCACCAATTCTCCACTGGCAGGATCAAGGGGAATCTGTCCCGAGAGAAAGAGAAAACTCCCCGCCTGAATCGCCTGAGAATAAGGTCCAATCGCCTTGGGAGCCTTGTCTGTATGAATAACTCTCTTTTTCATTTTTTCATCTCCTTCGCAATTCTTTCAGCTATTTCCACAATGGGTTCACTGGAAAAATCCGAAGTCCGAATATCGAAATCCGAAACAAATTCCAAATGCTCAAATTTCCAAAACTGTTTTCATTCGTTTAGATCATTTATGTTTTGTGCATTCGTGCTTGTTTCGAATTTCGGATTTCGTGCTTCGAATTTAGACGTCATCTGCCCAAGTGAAGACGCCATCCTCACGACAATAACAAAGAACAGATCTCCGAGGCGTCCTTCAAAACCCAATCTGCTCCTGCTTTCTCAAACTCCTGTTTCTTCACCCTACCTGTCAACACCCC
>CAYMJV010000026.1:0-1423 GCA_964390545.1 uncultured Syntrophaceae bacterium | reverse complement strand
AATCTGCTCCTGCTTTCTCAAACTCCTGTTTCTTCACCCTACCTGTCAACACCCCGACGGTCCTCATTCCTACCCGTTTGCCTGCCTGAATATCAATGGGATGATCACCAACCATCACAGTTTCTTCCCCAGTAACATGAAGTGCTTTCAGGACAGAGGTCAACTGTTCAGGATGGGGTTTAACTCTTTTAATCAAATCCCTTGGAACAAACACATCACAAAACGCCTCAATATCGGGAACGACCTTCCGAACAGCCTCCTCACAATTTCGAGTCACGATGCCGACTTTTAATCCTCTGCCTCTTAGAGATTCCAATGCCGCCTCTACGCCCGGAAGCAGCTTCCCTTCTTCCGCCGCCTTGAGCTCAACCTCATGGAGGATCTGATGAGCTTCTTGATAGAATGTTTCAGCAGCGGCAGGATTCTTTTGGTTCAGAATTTGAACGACCTCATCAATGATTTCTAAAAGATATCTCTCTTCAATCTTTTCTTCATTCACACCATATTCTCTCATCAGTTCGAATACCTGCTCCCTCATCTCGGAAAAATCGATATTCAGGACAGCCAGCGTCCCATCAAAATCAAAGACAACTGCACGAATCCTGCGGAGCACATCGCTTTTCTCGGAGACATCCATAGTATCCCTATTGAACACTTCTCAATTAGAATATTGAAATGATGGAGAAGTAAAAGGTTAAGGCTGAGGTGTCATCCTGAGCAAGGCGAAGGATCTCTGAGATTCTTCACTTCGCCCAGTACACCATGCGGTGCAGGGCTTCGTTCAGAATGACATTCCTCAACCTGATGGTATTCCATCGAGTATTCCATCATTCCATTACCCCTCACCCCTGCCCTCTCCCCATGGAGGAGAGAGGAGGGTGAGGGGGTTTTCTTAGGTCGAGATCCGTAATCCCCATGCAATAGAGAACCCCCTTCATATGGTTTCGGGTGATCGTACCATCGGCAACCTTTTTGAGAATTTCCTTTGCATTGAAAGCAATCCCAAGTCCAGCATTCGCCACCATGATTCGATCATTCGACCCATCCCCCACCGCGACAGCCTCATCCCGGGTAATCCCTTCTTTGCGGCAAATCTCATCCATGATTTGGGCCTTTCGATGGGCATCGATAATCCTTCCCTGAATCCTTCCGGTCAGCCTGCCTTTTTTTACTTCGAGCTTGTTCCCAAAGGCATAATCGAACCCCAGCCTCTTTTTTAAAATATCAGTGAAGTAACTGAACCCTCCGCTGATCAGTCCTACTTTGAATCCCATTTCCTTCAAGGCCGAGATGAGCTCTTCACTTCCCTTAGTCAGCTTAAGCGTTTTGGCCAAAGGTTCTAAACTGCTGATCGTCAATCCTCTTAAGAGAGAAACTCGAGTTCGGAGGGATTGAGCATAATCAATCTTTCCCCTCATTCCCC
>CAYMJV010000025.1:0-35904 GCA_964390545.1 uncultured Syntrophaceae bacterium | reverse complement strand
ATGCTGAGATTTCCCAGCGTGTGGTGGAGATCAAAGCTGAACTGGAAAAGATTCGTGAACAAGTGCAAAATATTGAATGATCCTTAGCCTCATCTTAGATGCGCGGGGAAAGGGAAAGGGGAGCAGCGGGGGAGGAATGGGAGAAAAAGGGGAAGGATTGATCTTCATCATTTCCGCTCCCTCGGGAGCAGGGAAGACGACGCTCTTGAGAAAGGTGATGGAGGAATTACCGGGCCTCCGGTTCTCTGTCTCCTATACGACGCGTCCCCCAAGGGCCAATGAGAGAGAAGGGGAGGACTATCATTTCATCTCACCCTCCCTCTTTCAGAAAATGGTGGAGCGGAATGAATTCTTGGAGTGGGCAGAAGTCCTGGGGAACCGTTATGGAACGGCCCGAAAGAATATGCATCTTTTGAAATCGGAAGGGATTGATCTGATTTTGGATATTGATACCCAGGGGGCGAGACGCGTGGTTGAACAGGTCGAGCCCGCGATCCTGATCTACGTCCTCCCTCCTTCGCTAGAATCCTTACAGGAGCGATTGACCAAGCGGGGATTCGATTCTCCCGAGAGGATCCAGTTCCGTTTGGCCAATGCGAAGAGGGATATGGAAGAGGCCCGATGGTATCACTATGTGATTTTGAACGATCGTATTGAGGAGACTATGGAGAAGTTGAAAGCGATTATCATGGCGGAGCGTTGTCGCAAAAAGAAGAACGCTCTTCTCGAAGAAAAAATGAAACAGTGGGAGGAACCTCATGGCTAGAATTACGGTGGAAGATTGTCTGAAAAATGTGGATAGTCGGTTTGCATTGGTCATCCTGGCTGCACGAAGGGCCAAGATGATCATGAAGGGGGCGCGCCCTTTGGTGGAGTCCGATAACCGGCCGATTGTGAACGCTCTTCGAGAAGTGGCCGCAGCAAAGGTGCAGTTTGCCGACCTGAGGGAAAAGGAGAAACAGAAAGAACCCTCAGCCGATGAATCCTAGAACAGGTCGCAGGGGATGATAGGGACAGAAGAGGGTCAACTCACCGGGCTGATTGCGGACCCCATTTACCATTACATCGTGATGACCGACCGCGTGGAAGGGGAGCGGACCGAGAGGGATGTCATTGACACGCCCTGGGTTCAGCGACTTCGGCGCATCTTTCAACTTCAGAGTGCCCGTTGGGTTTTCCCCTCAGCAGAACATACCCGTTTTCAACATTCCCTGGGGACGATGCATGTGGCGGGTGTCTTTTCTGAAAGGCTCTATCCCTCTCTGTCCCGCATCTTTCGTGAAGACCTTCCTTCTCCTTTCTATATCGAAGAACTCCTCCGACTCGCTGGCCTCCTCCATGACATCGGCCATGGACCCTTCTGTCATTTCTTCGACGAGCAATATCTTTCTCGATTCAAAACGAATCATGAGGAGATCGGTCAGCACATCATCCGGGAAAAAATTTCTCCCGTCCTGAAGGGAATCCGGCGGAGCCCGCATGGTTCCTTAAAGAAAGGGGAATCCATCGATCCAGAGTACGTGGCGTTCCTCATCAAGAGGCCACTGAGGAAAGAAGATCGGAAACATCCGAAGTGGCTCCTCCTGCTCCAACAGCTCTTCCGGGGCATTTTCACATTCGATAATATCGATTATGTCCTGCGCGATGCCTATATGACCGGTGTATCCATCGGTCCCATGGATTGGAGGCGGCTCCTCCATTACACCTCATTCCACAAGGAAGGGTTGGTCCTCGACAAAAGAGGACTTGATGCTTTGGCCATGTTCCTCAATGCCCGCCTCTATCTTTATTCCAATGTCTATTATCACCGCACCACCCGCTCCATCGATCTTCAACTCCAGGAGATCTTCAAAGAGACAATGGAGATCCTCTGTCCCTATCATCCCGTGAAGGAGATCGACCGGTACCTTTCCTTGACCGATTGGTTCTTGATGGAAAGGGTCTTGGAATGGGAGAAGTCTCCAAAGTCAAGGGAGAAGCGGTTGGGGAAGAAGTGGGCTCAAGTCCTCTCCAGAAAATTGAGATGGAGCAGTGCCTTTGAGGAGAAATTGACTCTCCGGGAGATGGAGTTTGGAAGGCCTTTCTTCCTTCCCCCGGAAGAGGTGAAGAAGCGAATGGAGGCTTTTCTGCCCAGACATCTCAAAGGGATCGAATTTCATGTCGATATGGCTCATCACGATCCAAGGCCGCTCAATCCCTGGCGTGAATCCGAAGGAGCGACGCTTCTCATCTACGACTCAGGATCGAAACGAATTTCGCGAGAACCTCTTCGGAGGCTCTTTCAATATATTCCGGCCAAGGTGGCCATCTGCCGGGTTTACGCCCCCACCCATCGGTATGATCGTGAGTTGAGCAGGGCCGCAAGGCAAGCCCTTGCTTCAGAGGGGTATTTGGAAGCCTATGAAACGAATGTGTAAACTTTGATTCAGGCCGGACTTCAAAAGCCTTTGAATTGCGCTCGACTACCTCTCAATCCGCTGCCTTGTCTTGCCTCAGGGATCATGTTATTATTTATCAATTTCTTTTATCAGGAAGGACAACCGTGAAGAAGAACGCGTTCCAAAAACAAGTCATGGAGCTCTATCAATTCATCCATGACCATCTCTATTTCAACCGACCCGATCTTGAAATCAATGGAGAACGATTTAATTCGACGATCCTTTTCAGCCTCTTAACCGGGCTGAAGAAGGGGAAGGAACTCATCATTGGGGAACCTGGGTTGGGCAAGACGACTTCTGCGGAGTTCGTCTGTTCTTTGATCTATCAATTTCCCCTGGGCGTCGTTTGGGGCAGTGAAGTTTCCGGCCATCCGGAACAAACCGAAGAAAAAATTGTGGGCCGACCGGATTTAGGAAAGCTGAACCGAGGCGAAGAGGATGTGGTCTGGACCAACTTTTCTCAAATCCCCGCGAAGATCGTCGATGAGATCAACCGTCTCCCAGAAACCAAACAGAGTATGATCCTCGACGGGGTAGACCGAGGGAACTGGGAATACCTCAATGAGATGATCATCAACGAAGAATATTGCCTGTTTGCCACGGCCAATTATCAGGATGGGGGAACCAATACGATCATCGCTCCTTTGGTGGATCGTTTTGATGTGATGGTGGAGTCCAGATACCCTGGAGCCAACCTCTCCTTTCTCATTGGAAAGTCAAATCGCAAGGATCACATCCTGAGGCATCCCAAATATGAGAAGGAACTTCATCGGATCCTCAACGCGAAAACACCCTATGAGAAGAAGATTCCTCTCGTCGAAGAGGTCTGCGATTCCTTTGGGGAGTATGTTCACGAGACCTTAGGGGTGAAACCTCTTCAGAAACGGGATCGTCAACAGATTCGCCTCGAGATGGACGATACCGATTTGGACCAGGATGCGAGCGCCTTCACTCGAATGCTTCTGGCCGAACTCTCTTTCTGTGACCGCTATGGGCAGAAACGGTCATTGGAAAACTGTGAGGAGGGATGCCATTACACAGGTTATCTCTGCCATGAAATTAAGAATTGTGCCTCCAATCGACTCCCGATCTCCATCAAACAGTACGCTCAGGCCCTGGCGTGGCTCCTCGAAGATTCTGAGGTCGATATTGAACATGTCAAATCGGTCCTCCCCTACACCCTGGCCCATCGAACCCAGTGGAAAGATGAAATCGTTTCCCAGAGGGAGAGGTCGAAGAGGGACGATCCCTTCCCCATCTTTCTGGCCAAGGAGGCAGTGAAAACGGTATCTCAACGATATCGAGAGCAGAGCGAGCATTTGAAGGACGCCCTTGCGGTTGGATCGAAAATCTTCCAGGGTGAATCTCTGGAACCACTGGAAGGAGACCATCCTCTCTATGCGGAAATCAAAAAAGATCTCGGGACCCGACGGTCCTAATCCTCAACCTGTTTGAATGGAATGGATGGAAGGATGAAAGGAGACCTCACCCCCAAAAAAGGTTTCGCAGGACCCCAGGGAAAAGACAACCGGGGGATTCGAAATCCTTTCGAGGAATTTGACACCTTCACCTTTAAGAAGACCCAAATCCCCTTGGATCAAATCATTGAGTCCACCGAGGTCGTCATGGACCAGATCCGGCGGGGTTATGAAAAGCTCTTGGAGGAAGAAGCCAAGGAGCTCGTTTGGATGGTCCAATACAATACCATCATCAAGGCTTATGAGGTGGCCGAGAAACATGTCCGGGAGATTGATTATTCCGCGGAGGACATTGAAGATTTCTGTTTTGCCTTAGAGAATACACAAAAGATCCCTTACTTCATCCCAGGCCCTGCAGGGCTCTATATCTCTGCTCTCTGTAACTATGCCAAGGAAGAGGAGATCCTCCTGAAACTTTCTGAGCTGAAAACGGAGATCAATCTTATTGGTTTTCGCCTTCCCAAGGGAAAACGATTGGTCATCGAAGGAGATGCCGGGGATTTTACCGGGATTGGCTTGGAAGGCGGGGAATTGGTCGTGGAGGGAAATACGAAGAATTGGACGGGGGCAGGGATGAGAAGCGGAAAAATCTTGATTAAGAAAAATATCGGCCTCCATACCGGGGAATGGATGATGGGTGGAGAAATCTATGTGGGAGGGAGGATAAGAGGGTTAGGGAATATCGTGGAAGGGAAGGTTTTTGAGAGGGAGAAACTTGTCTATCCAGGGAAGGCCCGCCATCCCAATCTCTACTACTAAAAACAGGAAATGCCATGCCGGAAGAGAAGAGATATCAATCGATCATCGATGAGCTGTGGCCCAAGTTGAAGAAGAAGCACCTCTATCCCGAAATCCCCGTCCCCAAGGTCGGAGAGGTAACGCCTTCAGCTGCGGAAGAGGAAGACCAGGGGGAAGCAGTCGGATTGGAAATGAAGCAGAAACAGATCACCCTCAACTCCACGTTTCTTTCCAGAACGAGTGAGAAGATGACAGAAGAAGGGGTGATCGAAGCTCTTCTCGACCACGGAATCACGCATTATACCTTCTGCCCATGGGACTTTCATACCCACCTGATGCTCTATGCCGAGGCTAAGAAGGTGATGGGCGACAAGGAGTTGGCCAAGCAAGTGGCTAATTACTTCATCGATGTGACGGCTGACACGTATTGCGTGAAGAAGAGGTTCACCGATATCCCTGAACTTCACCGGGTTCTGAAGAAAGGGGAGGTGGAGAAGGTCATCGCCTCCCTTTATGAGAAGATATGGGGAATCGATTTAGGGATTTTAAATCCCAAAACCGGGAAAAAGGGTCACGAGGAGATCGTCCGCCGTCTTGCACGGATTCCCTATCTGGATCGATCTCGGTGGCCGGAGAGTGTGAAGAAATTCGCCCGCTCCCTAAAACCCCTCCTCCTGGAAGAGCAGAAAGAGCAAGAAGCCATGGGAGGGAAAGGAGACAGCAACCCACAGGGGGATCACGACCTTAACTCGTATTCCTACGAGGAGATCGACCAGGGACTAAGGGATTTTGCCAAGAAAAATATGGCCCTCCCTGAGTTCAAGGATATTGTTGAAGACTTTTCGGAGGAGTTGAAAGAAGCAGGGTATGGAATGGAAGGAGGCATGGGGCGGGGCCGAGGGGGTGCGATCGACGCGGATATCCTCTTCTATATGAAATTGGCGGAAAGTTACTCCATCCCTCTGAGAAAAGTTCCAATGGAGAAAAAGGGATATCTCCATCCTCATTCTCATTCCCCTTGGGAGGTCGGGTCGCCCTTTCAAGATATGGACATCTGGACCAGTTTCGGGAAGATCATGCCTGGGATTACTCAGATCTGGAAGAAACGAGAAGGGAAGGGGAGGGGAAAGATCGAGGGGACGCCCGAATGCCTGATTGCCATCGATTCTTCAGGGAGCATGATCAATCCTCGGAAAAACCTCTCTTATGCAGTCCTCGGTGCTGCCTGCGCCGCCAATGCCTACCTACGAAACGACTCGAAAGTAGGGATCTATAATTTCAGTGATGCTCCGATGGGGGGAAAGGACATCTTGAATTTTACAGATCATCGTGAGGATATTTATCGAGTCCTCTGTAAGTATTTTGGAGGAGGAACCGCTCTCGATCTGGAGGATCTTTTCCCGCTGATTCATGGAAGAAAAAATCTTGATCTCTTCATCATTACCGATATGAAAATCACCAACTTAGAATCGCTGATTGGATTTTTTGGACAGATCCAGAATCGAATCACGGCAGTCCATATCGGAGAAAATCCTTATGCCGCCAGATTCCAAAGGGCTGTTGAGAAGAAAAGCAATATCAGTATCTTCACCGTTAAACGAAAGGAGGACATTCCTCACATCGTCCTCGGGAAGATTAATGAATATTTCGGTGCGACCTGCAAGGATTGAATGACCCTTTCTGGGCCAGTCACAAAAAACAATCACAAAAAATCCTTGACTCGTTTCCTTTACATCCTGTAAGTTATTTCAATCTTTTTCCAGCACCAGGAATGGCAAGAATCAAATGAACCAAGAGATTTTAGAGGCTCGCATCCCTCATGAACAGATGGCCCGGAAATACAATCGAATTGCTTCGATCTATGACCTCTTCGGATTTCTCATGGAATCGAAAGCACGTCAGAAGGCATTGGATGTTGCCGGCATCAAGGACGGAGAAAAAATTTTGGAGGTCGCTCTCGGGACAGGTCTCAATTTCGTGGAGATATTGAAGAGAAATCCATCGGGCTGGGTTGAGGGAATCGATATCTCTGTTAAAATGCTGGAGAGAGCACGTAAAAGAATTTCCAGGACGGGCTGCGGAAATTACAGGCTCAACCTCGGTGATTGTCGTCACCTCCCCTTTGAGGACAAAACGTTTGACATCTTGGTGAACCAGTACCTGTTCGACATCCTTCCCGTTGATGACTTCTTCCCGATTATGTTGGAGTTCAAAAGGGTATTAAAGGATGGAGGGAGAATCGTTTTGGTCAATATGACAAAAGGGGAGAGACAGTTGAATCAAATTTATGAAGAAATCTATAAACTGAAGCCTCCCCTTTTGGCAGGATGCAGGGGGGTCTTTGTGGCACCCTTTCTTGAGGTGCTTGAGTTTAAGAAGATAAAACGGCAATTTGTATCTCAATTAGGATTTCCCTCTGAAGTCGTGTACGCTTTTAAGAAAGACGGACTCGATTAATCTTATCCGCTGGCAATATAATCGATTAAAAATATTAAGGATTTGAGTGATTAAAAAATGGGCACTTTGCTAAAAAAATTGTAGAATAGGCTGTTCTAAGATGAGATCATGAGAGTTTTCAACAGGGTTTACACAAAAAATGTGGGAAATAAACACAAGCTCTTAGATCTACTAAACAAATTTAAAGGGATCAGTTAGAGGAGGGCCATAACTGATCCCTACCAGTACATTAAATGGGGGTGAAACAAGGAGGTAATGTGGTTTAACGTACTGGCCAAGTATAATATAAGATATATAATCAAAAAAATCAATCACCAAAGGGATTATTGGCATAACATTTGCTCAGAAATTAGGAGGTAAAAATGAAAACATTAACTCTTATTTTCCTCTTTCTATTCACTGCAACCCTTTCGTACGCACAAGTTTATAAGTGGGTCGATGAAAAAGGGGTAGTCCATTTCACCGATGATATCACCCAAATTCCAGAAAAGTATCGGCGGGCCACTGAAGAGCGAGAGGTAAAGGAGGAGAAGATCGAGACGAAAGAAGAAGATGTAGCACCTCAAAAGAAACAAGCAGATAGCTACAAAGACCGATTGGGGAGAGGAGAAGAATACTGGAAAGGGAGGGTAGAAGAATCGAGGAAAAAGCTACAATCCCTCCAGGAAAGGGTTGAGAGTTTAAGGTTAAAATATAATGAATTAACAGAGAAGTTTAATACATCAAAGAGCTCTGCTGAAAGGGCGATGATTCGTAATGATAGGGAACAGATAAAAAATCAGATGGACGAATTAAGGGTTCAAATTGGAGAAACCAAGGAAACCCTGGAAAAAAGGATTCCAGAGGAGGCCTCTCTGTACAGAGCGAAACCAGAATGGGTAAAACCCTAAAAATATTTCACAGAACCTGAAAAAGGTTTCTACCCTCCCAATTTTTAAGCAAAAATCTCACCTAATAAAGGCAATTCTTCACAAGGAATCTCCAAAGATGTACCTTAATGGCAAGAAACTTACCAAAAGTGGTTTGCATAATCGGCCAAAAGGTCTGACAGGTCCAACTCATGTTCCCTTCTTGATCTGGTGGTCTAACGTCCATTATTAAGAAAAGTATATAAATATTAAATAGTTGTAATGTTTACCAAGATTTTTTAAAACGGATTCTCCAGTCAAAATCGAGAGAAAACTAAAGATTCGTGGAGTCTCTCTGGCATCAAAAATGCAGTTACCAGTCTCTGACCTTATAATGCCTATGGATAAGCATATTAAGACCAACCCTTCAACATCACAAACGAAACTTGGGGTTCTTGCCGTTGACAGGAGGAAATATCCAAGATACAGCGTTGAACTGCCCTTGGATTATTGCCGGGTCGAAGGGAGAGAAACTTATGGGGGCATCGTAGCTAATGCAAGTGAAGGAGGGGTTCTCGTCTACCTCCCTGAAAGAATGGAAATGGGGGCTGTTTTAAAGATTGAGATCTTCTATGTGAGCGGTTTGGAATTGGATACGATTAAAGCGATTGCAAAGATCGTCTGGTCCGATTTGGCAGCCAAAACAAGTTGGGGAGAATACCGATACGGACTCCAATTTCAATCGATTGATGAGAAGGATTTTACAAGACTAATGAATCTGCTCAAAGAGATAGGAAAATAAAAGTATTGCATTTCTCACTAAAATAAATTAAAAATAGGACAAAAATAGACCACCTGAAAAGCGGGGGCATGAACGGACTAACGCTCCTCATCTTTTTAGCGGTGCCGATGGTCTCCTTTAATGTAGGTTAATGGGAAAAGGAATCTGCATAAAAGGAAAATCATGGAAAGAATAGATGATGGAGAAAGGAGATATCGTGTTCTTCTCCTCGGGATTGGAGATAACACGGAAGAGAAAAGAGACTCCTTTTGCAAAAAAATTTCCGAAATCTACGGCATCCCTTTTCCCCTTTTGAAAAAGATCACTGAACGTTACCCCACTGTTTTAAAAAAAAATCTAACCCTCGATAAAGCCATCACTCTAGCCAAGACGCTCAAGTCGTTTGGAGCCCTTGTCTCTGTCGAAGAGAGGAGAAATGCCTTTGCTGTCTCTCTTGAATTTCAGCATGGGGAGCCCCACGGACTGGCGTTGGAATCTTCCTATCTCAGGAGAACCCCGAGTGGGGTCTGGAATGTGATTGGAAGAGTAAGAAATATTTCTGAAGAGACTTTAAGCGATACCTGGGTCTTAATTCAGATTTTCGATGATAACGAAGAAATCCTCTCCTTTGAGGAAGCTCCTATCCCGATCAATCCTCTCCCCTCGAAGGAAGCTTCTCCTTTCAAGGTAGTTTCTGAAGAAGGCCTTCCCGTCAAAAGGGTCTCCCTTGCCTTTAAGAATGCATCCGGAACGGCCGTCCCAGCGGTGGATCGAAGAGAAAGAAAGGAGTGGGTGGAAGTGAGATGGGGGACGGATGATGAAGAAGATGATCTTTCATCCTCTTCCTCCCTGTTCCTTGAGGGAATGGAACGGCTGTCGGCGAGTCCGCCAAACCCTTCAATCGGGGAGACGTTCGTCGCGGAGACGTTCCAGCCCTCCGAACCTCTGGTTCCTCCTCCGCTGGCAGAGGAACCTCTTTTGAAGGTCTCACAAGGAGAAAACAAAATTCCCCTGGAAGAACCTCCGAATGAAAAGCTCCCTCCCTTCTTTAAAGACGTCTTTCCTGAAACCGGATCCGAACCTGCCGGGACCGTTGAAGCCCAGATGTCACTCCCCATGACAGAGGACATCCAAAAGATCATGGCATTGGGGGAAGAGAAGGTCTCCATAGTCAGCTCAGCCATACAGGAAGAAGAAATTCCGAAAGGAAAAAACCCCGAACCGATCGGCAAGGATAAAGATTTAATAGTGGGCTTCGAAATGATTGAAACTCAGGAGCAAAAGACAGAAGGGACAATCCCCGGGGGTGGACCCGCTCTTTCTGTTTCTGCATCCCTCCCCGAGAAGGAAGAGACCAAGAAGGGCCCAGTCGACTTGATGAATTTGGAACCTTCCCCCGCCCAACGAAAGGAAATGTTTCAAGAGGGGCGCTTCGACGTTTCTATCTTTGAAGAAGCCTCCAAATTGCTGGAGGAAATTTCCAAAGAACCCGTGAAGAGGGAGAAGGAAGAGCCTCCTTCTTTTCCGTGGATCGAGGATTTCAGAAGTTCTGTGGAGAATTATTATCAAAAACATCGCGAACCGTTTTCCTTGTGGTTTAACTCCTGCCGGCATTCGGAAGGATTGGATCATCCCTATCGTTCCGCGCTGACGATCCTGACCCACGCACGGTTTAATCAAAAAAACCAATCCGAAAAGGCTCTCGAAAATACCCAAAAGGTTTTCAGGCTCCTCCAGCAATCGAATCTCAGCCTGGAGCAAATCCCTCCCCTCGAAGGAACGCCCTTTTTCACCGCTGAGAACTGGAGGGAGCTCTTCTTTAAGGCCATTCCCAAATTACAACAGGTAGCGAATCAGATCATCGAGAAGAAACGATGGAATGCCCCGGATCTGGAACGCCTCATTCAAATCATCCCTCACATGGGTGATAGAAACAGCCGATTGGCGGCACGATGGATTCACGAGTTGATTTCGGAGGAGGTTGATATCGATGGGTCAACGATTCCCATTTCTGTAGGTGAAAGCCTCTACAGGGTGGGTGCTCGATTGGGCGTGGTGGATCCTCATTTCGATGCGGTCCAAGGGAAGAATTCGATCGGCGATCTTAAAATTCAAGCCTTTGCGAGAATGGCCTTTCCACAGTTTCCTTGGAAGATCGAGGAACCGATGACTTGGTTGGGGATTGGAACAGAGGACGGCGGGGCAGGGTATTGTCTCCCAACCCAACCCCAATGCGAAGGGTGCCTCTTTCAAACTTTCTGCCCAAAGCTCTATTTAGACTTCAATCCTTCAGAGAAGGGGATGACAGTACGATAGACGAACCTCGGTTAGCAAAAAGGATGGAGAAAGTAAAAGATCCTAGAGAGAGGAGAAGATCGCCTCGACTCCTGATGGACCTGCCCTTGGAATATCGGGTGATCAATGCTCCCTATGCTCAGGGAGGAATTGTTGTGAATGCGAGTGAGGAAGGGCTTCTCGTCAATTCCATCAAGAATATGCCCCTTGGGACGAAATTAAACATAGCCGTCCTCTTCCCTAAAGAATTCGAACTGGCCAACTTCGAAGTCGTGGCCGAGATCATTCGGAAAGAACTCCACTGGGAAGAGGATTGGGAAGGTTATCAGTATGGATTAAGATTTGTAAAGATTTTAGAGGAGGACCGCCATAAACTGAGCCTACTCCTGCAGGGGCATTACCCGCTGGATTAAGTCGAGAACCTTCCACCTGATGAAGCCGTGGCCATTTTGGAAGTGACATCCCATTTCGACATTTCCTCCTCCACACCTCTTGGTCCATTTTCCATGAGATGAAGAAATGGAAGAGAAGGAAAGAAAAATCCATTACGGAATCGTCAATTTTGAAAGAAGAAAACACCCCCGCGTCAATATCGATCTCCCCATTGAATACTCCCTCCTGCCTTCCCCTGTGAGCCGCCCCGGTCGAGCGCTCAATGCCAGCGAAGGGGGATTGCTCGTCTATCTCTCAGAAAAAGTGGAGATCAGCCAAGTGCTTCAATTGAAACTCTTCTTCCCCTCCGGTTCTGAGTTAAACGGGATCGAACTCATCGCAGAGGTGGCATGGATGGATATCCATCTCGGGAAAGACTGGGGGGATTACCGATGCGGACTGAGGTTTGTCGATATCTCCCCTGAAGGCCTGAACAAATTGAAAAGATTTCTGAGGAGTCTTTCAGAATAGCAAGGTCCTTCCTCTTTTCAACGAACCCTAAATTCCAAAGCCCAAAGGAAGCATCTCCAACTCCGTGATGACAGGGTGAGCTTCGTAGAAGCAGACGGACCAGACTTCGAAAGCTTTAGAATTGCGGTTGCTCTTGGACTGTCAGGGGTAACTTTCGTAGTCATGGAAAAGGAGCTTTTCTCATGGCTTGAGGGACCTCGAATCAAATCGATAAGAGGTTCCGCTCTAAATCTTTCTCCGCTGGCCCGTCTACTTCGTCCCCGATCAACTGGTGCCCCTAGTTTCTTTCCCGGTTTTCATCACAAGAAAAGAGATGCTTACCAGCCCAAAACTCTCCTTGCCAAAACGATGAGGAGGCTTTATAATTGGGGCCAAGGAGAAAAAATATGGGCGGAAAAAGTAGCTTCCCGTACCGTAAATTTGACCGGAAACCTCACCCTCACATTGTGAAGCAGATTTTAGAAGATAGTGAATTGGTAGAGATGATGAAAGAGGTGCTCATTCACGAAGGCAAACCCTGTCCCTTTTGTCATCGTAAATTAAAGGGAGAGCCACGGGAAAAGGAAATCTGGTGAAGGGATCTCTCTACTAATAAATGCTTTCATCCGGAAAGTCTCTGACAAAAGAGAACTTCCAGGGCTCGACCACAAACAAATTGAAGGAGTCCCCTGCGCTTCTGGTGGGTAGTGTAAAGGGGAGAGAAGCAATAAACAGAACCGTTCCTCCCGCAGCGGCTAGGACCCCAAGGGGCCGTGCAATAAATAGATCTGCAATGTTCAATTCATCATTGCTAATTTTCGTCTCCTGAGCCCATCCATTTGAACCCAAGAATCCAATCAAAAATGAAATAAGCACCAGTAAAAAGATTGATCTCCCTAATCCTTTCATAAGAATCCCTCCCTTAATTACGATTTCAATGACGTTCTAACAGAAGCGGGTTTGATTGTCAAACAATTTTGATCCGATCTTTAATAGAAAACCTTCATCACCCAGGACGAAATCTCTTCAACAACGATCAGTTCTAAGAGGGGAAGATGAATCTTTAATAAAATCGCCCATGCAGTCCTTTTTGTTGAAATGGACATGTTCTTTGAAAACATACCATCTCTCATCAGGGCGACTTGCAAATTTTTTGCCAATTCAAACAAATCCAGACTATTCATAGAACCTATTGATATTTAAGAGCAATTTATATTACAGGGATTAATTTACATAGCGCTTTCAGGCCAATGCTGACAAGAATTGTTCACCATGTGGGAAAATATCATCCACGCCTATTCTGATCCAACCCTCTTGAACGAGAATCTCCTGTATGTATTAAAAAGAGCGAAGATCCCGCCACATCCCGCCTGTGGCGGGACGAGGCATTCTGCAGTATTTTCCCACAATGGTGTGCCCATAGCCTAAAAAATGCTTGACAATTCGAATAAAAATCGCTATATATCTGCAAAATTCAAAGGGAAATTCTGATTTTGTTGCCACCTTATGGAGTGGACATTACTTCTCAATTCCACTTTTGAACCCCTCAAAGTCATCACCTGGAAAAAAGCAGTCATCATGGTGATGCTCGAAAAGGTGGAGGTTATCCAAGAATACGAGCGATTCATCAGGGGCGTAAGCTTCGCCCTAAGACTCCCTGCGGTCATCCGGTTGAATCGATTTATTAAGAGAAGGACGCCCATTGTAAAATTTTCTCGTCAGAACCTTTACGTGCGGGATGGGAGAAGGTGTCAGTATTGTGGAACTCCTTTTGAGCACAAATACTTAACCTATGATCATGTCATCCCACGTTCAAAAGGAGGCCAGACCGAATGGACGAATGTCGTTACCTGTTGCCTGGCCTGCAATCTGAAAAAGGGAGGTAGAACACCCGAAGAAGCAGGAATGTCCCTAATTCGAAAACCAAGGGCCCCTATTTGGATACCCCTCTTGACCATGAGCCTTGGGATCGACGAAACCCCAGCTCCATGGAAAGACTATCTTTACCTTAATCTTGAACTGACTTCTTAACCTTTTTCATGCACCCTTGCTTATCGTTTTCGAAGAGGGATTCAAGTTCGATCTATCAAGGTATTCTCAAATTCCGATTGGGATTGGATTTGAGCAAGAATTGGATGGTCCCCCCCAGAGGGTTTCTCCTATCCTTCACTGCTCCTATTTCTAAAAAGGGGACCCCATCCAACTGATCTCTTAATAACGATGAAATATCTCTGGTCTCCATGGAGAATGGACTATATTTTGAGCAGGAAGCAGAAGGGGTGCATCTTCTGCAAGAAACCGAAGGAGAAGAAAGATAGAAAGAATCTCATCCTATTTCGGAGCCGATATGCCTTCGTCATGATGAACAGATTCCCGTATAACAACGGCCATCTCATGATCGTGCCAAAACGTCACTCCTTTTACTTGGAGCAATTACGTCATGAAGAACTGGAAGACCTATTTTTTCTGCTCAAAACATCGACCCGGGTGTTGAAAAAAACCCTTAAACCCCATGGCTTCAACATTGGAATTAACCTTGGCGTCGTTGGAGGCGCTGGGGAAAAACACATTCATTTTCACATAGTTCCGCGATGGACAGGGGATACGAATTTCATGCCTGTGTTAGGTGAAACCAAAATCATCCCGGAATATCTGGAAAACACCTATCATAAGCTTCACTCTGCCTTTAGGGACTTTTCATTTCTGGAAAAAAGTCAGAAAGGAGGGCGGAAAAAGTGAAATGGGCGAAGACGATTTTCTGGATGGTTGTTTTCTTATGTGTCATCCTTTTTTCAATGCAGAACAAGGATGAAGTCATTCTTCGTTTTGGACTTTACCCCCTTCACAACTATTTATGGGAAGTACCGAAAATTCCTCTCTTTTTAGTGATTCTCTGTTCTATCTTCCTAGGGGTCCTGATCGGCGGTCTCGGTGATCTCTACAGGCATTTTCAGTTGAAAAAAACTCTGCGCCAAAATCAGAGAATGATCGAAAGATTGGAGAAAGAAATTCAATCCTTGAGCGGCTTGAGATACGAGAAATCTCCCTCTCTCAAATAAAATGATGAGTTGAAATGATTCAGGCGATAGAATTCCTATCCGAATGGAAACGGGCCAGGGGATCCACCGTTTGGAACAAGACTCCGTCAACTCTCCCATTGTCTACATTTTACGCAATCCGAGGAATTTCGCACCCTGATTCTCGGGAAAATTTTTCTTGCAATTCATTGAGGAATGGTATATAAATAATTGTAAATTAATGGGTCTGCTGAAAAAGCGGGCTGTGTTGCCCGCTTTTTTTTTAAAACCCAACAGCCATCTCCCCTGAGGGGAATCGAATGGTTCCAAAAGAGATTGTAGAGCGTGTTCGTGCGATTGCGGATCCCATCTTGATGAATGAAGGAATGGAGTTAGTGGAGATCGATTATCGAAGAGAGGCCAGAGGATGGGTCCTCCGTCTCACGATCGACAAGGAGGGAGGGGTCACCCTCGATGATTGTGGTCGCGTCAGCCAAACGGTTGGAAGGGAGCTGGATGTGGAGGACTTCATTTCAGCGCCTTATGTCCTGGAAGTCTCCTCTCCAGGTCTTACCCGTCCATTAAGAAGCGAAAAGGATTTTATCAAACACTGTAATCGTTTGATCAAGCTGAGAACGGTCGATCCGATCAACAGCCACCAACAATTCAAAGGGAAACTTTTGGGGGTTTCGAATAACCAAATCGAGTTAGAGATGGAGGAAGGGATCGTTCAGATCCCCCTGGCCAAGATAGCCAAGGCCAATTTGGAGATTGAATTTTAGACAGGGAGAGATCCATATGCCATCGAATCTAAGTTTTATTATTGATCAGGTGGGAAAAGATAAAGGGATCGACCGGAAGGTGATCATTGAAGCATTGGAACAGGCCGTTCTCACTGCCTCCAGAAAAAAGTATGGGCATCAGGGCGAGATTGAAGTCCATTTTAATGAGGAAGCAGGAGAGGTGGAGTTATTCCAATTCAAGCAGGTGGTCGAAGAGATCACGAATCCGGCGACCGAAATTTCTCTCCAGGAAGCAAAGGATCTGGATAGCGAGGCTCAAATCGGTGATAGCTTGGGAGTAAAACTCAATACGGATTTCGGGCGGATCGGAGCCCAGACGGCAAAACAGGTGATCATCCAGAGGGTCCGGGATGCAGAACGGGAAAATATCTACAATGAATTCAAGGACCGCAAGGCAGATATCGTCAGCGGAACCGTTCAACGAATGGAAAAGGGGAATACCTATATCAACATCGGCAGAGCAGAAGCCGTTCTCTTTGCAAAGGAACAGATTCCTGGTGAAGTCTACAGACAGGGAGAGCGTCTTCGGTCTTACATTCTTGATGTCCAAAGGAATTCAAAGGGGCCGCAGATCTTCCTGTCGAGGACACACCCGGGCTTCGTCATCAAGCTCTTCGAAATGGAGGTTCCTGAAATTTCGGAAGGGGTGATCAAGATTATCAGCGCCGCCCGGGAACCTGGGGAGAGGGCCAAGATTTCTGTCTATAGTTCGAATCGAGATGTCGATCCGGTAGGGGCCTGCGTGGGGATGAAGGGATCGAGAGTCCAAAGTGTGGTCCAGGAACTTCGGGGAGAGAGGATTGATATTATTCCCTGGAATCAGGATCAAGCGAAATATGTTTGCAATGGTCTTGCGCCGGCAAAAATCTCCAGGGTCTATATCGACGAGGAAAATCGCTACATGGAAGTCGTGGTCGCCGACGATCAACTCTCTTTAGCGATCGGGAAAAAAGGTCAGAACGTCCGATTGGCTTCCAAGTTGACGGGTTGGAAGATCGATATCAAGAGTGAGTCAAAGATGGAGAAGATCTCCAGCGAAATTCTGGAGGGTTTTAAGAACCTCCCTTATATTGGGGATGTCCACAGCCGTGTTCTCTATAACGAAGGATTCCGATCCATCAAAGAGGTGGGTGAGGTCGACCCGGAAGAATTAGCTAAAGTTCTCGGGATCGAAAAGGAGAAGGCCGTCGAAATTGTTGAAGGAGCTCTGAGAATGGCCCGAGGGGAAGAGGGCGTTAAAGAAGCACCCCCGGGAGAACAACCTTCTTCTGCGCCATCTGCCCCGGGTCCGGTGGATCAAATCGAAGGGGTAGGGGAGAAGACGGCTGAAATATTGAAGACCCATGGGTTGAAAACCGTTCAAGATATCCTGAAGGCTGATGTCGAAGGCCTTTCTGCCTTGCCGGGGATTGGGGTCAAGAAGGCAGAAAAACTGATCCAGGCAGCACAGCGTTATGCGGAAGGAACCGCACATGAGTAAAAGAGGTCATGTCCCCGTCAGAATGTGTATGGGTTGCCATCAGAGGAAGAAGAAAGAGATGTTGATTCGCTTGGTTAAAAGTTCTGACGGGGTGTTTTCCCTTGGCGAAACAAGGGAAGGCGATGGACGAAGCTATTATCTCTGTCCGGATCGGTCGTGTCTGAAAATGGCACAAAAAAAGATCAAAGGCTTAGGGACCCTGGGACTGATGGATCACGGGCATCCATCGATCGAAGGTGGTCCCCGTGGATGAAAGGGCCTCTCTGGAGGAGGAAAGGGAATGGCGAAGATTAAAGTCCTCGATCTAGCACGCGAAGTGGGGATGGAGGATGAAAAACTGCTCTTGAAGCTAAGACGGATGGGAGTAAAGGTAAAGGATAAGACACCGGTCGAAGCTGAAAAGGCTGTGTCCCCGGCGGGCGAAAAGATCATTGAAAAAGATGCCGAAAAAGAGATTATAGAGAAACGAGTAAAACCCACCGTCATCCGCAGAAGAACCCACCACCTCGAAAAACCAGAGCCTCCCGTTCCTGCCCCCATGGAAGTGGTAACTGTTGCGCCACCGGAGGTGATCGAAGAGAAGGTAAGGGAAAAAGTTGCCATTGAGGGGAAGGTTCCGAAAGAAAGCAAGAAGCCAGCCAAGCTCACCGAAACAGCTACAGAGGTCAAGGGAAGGAAAGAGGCTGAGAAGACCGCCGAAGAAGCCATGGGAATGGCAGACGCAAAGGGAGAGGGGAAGGCGGTCATCCTTTCAAAACCAAAGGGGGAAGCCGCTCCTTCCCAGCCCATCCCCAAAGAAGAGAAGAAAATTGAGCCCAGACGGGGAATGGAAGAATCCAAGCCAAAAGAAGCGCCCATTAAAAAGCCCGAGATAAAGCTCCCCAGTAAGGAACAACTGTTGGAGGAAGAACGATTGGCTGCTCTCAGCGGGAAGAAGAAGGGGCTTGTTAAGAAACGCCGATTCGTTGAAGAAAAGATGATGGTGGATTCAGACATCGAAGTCGAGGGGCACCCCGAGAAGGAAACCGAGGCCGTCCCTCGATACTTCAAACCCATGAAGAGGAAGGTCGTATTGAAGACATCGAAGAAGACCGAGGTGACCGTCCCCAAACCTATTAAGAGAATCATTCGAATCGCTGAAGTGATTACAGTGGCGGATCTTGCAAAACGGATGGGGGTCAAAGGGGGGGGGTTGATTAAGAAACTGATGGACATGGGTGTCCTTGTCAATATCAACCAAGTCATCGATGCGGATGTGGCCTCTCTGGTTGCGGGTGAATTTGGTTATGAGGTAGAGAAGGTCTCCTTGGAGCGCCAGGAGTTGCTCGAAAGAAAAGAGGACTTACCCGAACAATTAATACCGAGGCCCCCCGTGGTGACGATCATGGGCCATGTCGATCATGGAAAAACGATGCTTTTGGATGCGATTCGAAAGACAAATGTGGTGAGCGGGGAAGCCGGAGGGATCACTCAGCATATCGGTGCCTATGATGTTCAGTTAGACAATGGCCATGTCGTCTTCATTGATACCCCCGGCCACGAGGCTTTTACCGCCATGAGGGCCAGAGGGGCTCAGGTGACGGATGTGGTCGTCCTGGTGGTCGCGGCAGATGATGGGGTGATGCCGCAGACGAAGGAGGCGATCGATCATGCTCGGGCGGCCAAAGTGCCGATCGTGGCGGCCATCAATAAGATTGACAAACCCAATGCGAATCCAGATAAGGTAAAGAAGGACTTGGCGGATTACGGTCTCGTTCCGGAACAATGGGGCGGGAATACCCTCTTCGCCGAGGTATCTGCGAAACAGAAGGCGGGAATCAAGGAGCTGTTGGAATCCATCCTTCTTCAAGCAGAGGTCCTGGAGTTAAAGGCCAATCCTGATAAACCTGCTCGGGGAATCATCATCGAGGCAAAATTGGACAAGGGAAGAGGTCCGGTGGCAACGGTGCTCGTTCAGGAAGGGACCTTGAAGGCCGGGGATGTCTTTGTGGCAGGCTCCCATTACGGCAGGGTACGGGCCATGCTGAACGATAAAGGGCAAAAAATGGAAGGGGCCAGGCCTTCCATGCCTGTGGAGGTCATAGGCTTTACCGATGTCCCTGAGGCAGGAGACCCCTTCATCGTAGTTTCTGAAGAGAGGATGGCCAAGCAGATCAGTCTATACCGTCAGGAAAAGATCCGTGAAAAAGAACTCTCCAAGTTGAGCAAAATCTCTCTCGAAGAGCTTTATGATAAGATTAAGAAGGGAGAGATTAAAGAGCTGAACGTGATCATCAAGGCCGATGTCCAGGGATCGATCGAAGCGGTCAAGGAGGCCTTGAAAAAAATCTCCACCGATGCGGTCAAGGTCAATCTCATTCATGATGCCGTGGGTGGAATTACGGAAACCGATGTGAATTTGGCGGCTGCTTCCAATGCCATCATCATCGGCTTCAATGTCAGGCCAGGGCCAAAGGCTCAGAGCCTCGCGGAACAGGAACAGGTCGACGTCCGGACCTATTCGATCATCTACGACGCCATTGATGATGTCAGAAAGGCCTTAGAAGGGTTACTCGAACCGACCTATAAAGAGCATTTGTTGGGGAGGGCCCAGGTGATCGAGGTGTTCAACATCCGAAAGGTGGGCACCGTGGCTGGAAGTCTGATTTTAGACGGCAAGGTGGTGAGGGGATCCCATGCAAGGATATTGAGAGATAATGTCGTGATCTATGACAGCCGTATCGCCTCCCTCCGACGATTCAAGGACGATATGAAGGAATGTACGCAAGGTCTTGAATGTGGCATCTGGATTGAGAATTTTAACGATGTCAAACTGGGAGATATCATCGAGTCTTATGAAATGGAGGAGGTCCAACCTCGACTCTCCTAAACACCATGGGCAAAGAGGAGGGAGGGGATTGAAATGGTCATCGGAGTTTGTCAACTCGACTTTCGGATTCCAGAGAACCAGTCTCTCAAGGGGAAACGTCATGTGATCCGGAAAATGATTGACCGGGTGAGACATCAGTTCAATGTGGCCATCTCAGAGGTGGGGGATAACGACCTCTGGCAACGAGGCCAGATTGGTATCTGTACCGTGGGCAATGATCGCAGACACATCAATTCCAGCCTGGATAAAGTGATTGACTTCATTGAGAAGATGAACCTTGTTGAAATGGTGCGGACCGAGATGGAGATTATCAACGTATGAAACCCTCTCTCTTCATGGAGGGAGGCCTCTTCGTCTGGGGGGTTCCGAATCAAGAAATGGAAGGAAAACGTTCCGATAAGGTCGCCGATTTGATCCAAAAGGAAATCTCTCAAATGCTGTTGAGGGGTCTCAAGGATCCTCGAATCGGCTTTGTCACAATTACGAAGGTGACGGTTTCTGAAGATTGCCGGATGGCCAAAATCTATTTCAGCGTCACGGGCTCCTCTGACGAACGAGAGAGATCGATCGAGGGGCTCAACAGTGCAAAAGGGTATGTCCGGAAGGAGTTGGGCCGGAGGATCCGAATGAAATATACCCCTGAGATCACCTTTCAGTTTGATCCCTCCATTGAATATGCCATCCATATTGGAGAGGTGATCAACCAGATCAGAAAGGAACGGGAGGAAAAGGAAGATGAGGGTTGATGGTCTCCTCATCGTTGATAAGCCCGAAGGGATAACCTCCCTCGATGTGGTGAGGGAGGTGAAGCGCCGATTAGGAGCGAAGCGGGCAGGTCACATTGGGACCCTCGATCCCTTTGCGACAGGAGTCCTCCCCATTGCCGTCAACGAGGGGACAAAACTCATTCCGTTCATCAACGATGAGCCAAAAGAGTATGAGGCCACCCTGAAGTTGGGTGAGGAGACCACCACGGACGACCTGACTGGAAGGGTCGTTTCCAGCGGGCGATGGGAGGATCTCTCCCTTGACGTCATTCGGTCTGCCTTTCAGACCTTCCTGGGCAAGATTCGACAGATCCCTCCTATGTTTTCAGCCATCAAAAGAGAGGGAAGGCCCCTTTACCGTTTGGCCAGGAAAGGGGTGGAGGTCGAGCGGAGGGAAAGGGAGGTAGAAATTTTTTATCTTCAGATCGAAGAGATAAGCCTCCCCAAGGTTCGTTTCAAGGTCTCCTGCTCCAAAGGAACCTACATTCGTGCTTTGGCAAGGGATATTGGAAAGAAAATCGGATGTGGTGCGCATCTTCTTCAACTCAGGCGAGTTCGTAGTGGGCCTTTCACCCTCGAACAAACCATCTCTTGGGAAAGGCTAAAGGGATTCTCAACAATGAATCCTTCTTTCCCAGGACTGATCCCTTTGGAGGAGGCTCTTCCCAGTTTGCCTGAGGTAATCGGGGATGAGCCTTTGATCAGAAAGGTCCGTCACGGCAAGGAGATGGTGGTTCGAGACCTCTCTCCCCAGACCCTCCCCATCTTTGAAAAAGGCCAATGGTTGAAGATAACCTCGCCCGAGGAGGGTCTCGTCGCCATTTTAAGATCCGAGGTCGGAGGCTCCGAAATTCCGTGCGCACCCCCGGAGAGGGTGGCTCTGCGTCCCTTGAGAGTCTTTCAACCCAACAAAAGGTTACCCTGTGAAGATCACGTTTAGTTTCAAGGAGGCATTTCATGGCACTGGTTCAAGAGAAAAAGAAAGGGATTATCGAGCAGTTTAGAAGCCACGAGAAGGACACGGGATCGTCAGAGGTTCAGATCGCCCTGCTCAGCGAGCGGATTCGATATCTGACCGAACATTTTAAGGCTCACAAAAGGGATCATCACTCCCGGCGAGGCCTACTCAAATTGGTGGGGCAGAGGAGGAGGCTTCTGAACTACCTCAAAGAGAACAAGGTCGATCGTTATCGAATGGTGATTGATAAGTTGGGCCTGAGAAAGTAAGGCCTTGATCTCCCGTGTCAAACGAAATCTCATTCAAATTTAATAAAGAAGGAGTCAATAGAAACCTATGGTTCAAAAGTTACAAATCGATTTTGGTGGAAGACCCTTTTCGATCGAAACGGGAAGGGTGGCCAGACAGGCGAATGGTGCTGTACTGGTACAGTATGGTGAAACGGTCGTATTGGTCACAGCCGTTACGGCGGAAACGAAGAGAGAAGGCATTGACTTTATCCCTCTCACCGTCAATTACCAGGAAATGACCTATGCAGCGGGGAGGATCCCGGGAGGCTTCTTCAAGCGGGAAGGGAGGCCGAGCGATCGGGAAACCTTGATCTCCCGATTTATCGACCGCCCTCTTCGGCCCCTTTTTCCCAAAGGGTTTCAGAATGAGATCCAAGTCATTGCGACCGTTCTTTCAGCGGACGAAGATAATGACCCTGCGATCTTGGGAATGATCGGAGCGTCATCGGCCCTCTCCCTTTCGGATATTCCCTTCGATGGCCCTATTGCAGGGGCCAAGGTAGGCCGAATCGATGGTGAATATGTGCTCAACCCTACCCATGAGGAATTGGAGCTGAGCGACATCGATCTCTTCGTCGCTGGAAGTGAGAACGCCATCATCATGGTTGAGGGAGGCGCCAGGGAGGTCAAAGAAGAAGAGATGCTGGAGGCCATCTTATTTGGCCATCGATCTCTAAAACCTGTGATTGACCTTCAGAAGCGATTAAGGGAGTCCGTGGGTGTGAGGACCCGTGAATTTGAGATCCAGAGACCGGCGGAGGATCTCAAAGAGAAGGTGAAGGCCTTCGCCCAAGAGAAGTTGCTGGAAACCTTCCGGGTCAGCGAAAAAACGGCGCGAAGGGATCGGCTGGAAGAGATTCTCCAAGGAACCTATCAAGCCCTGGAAGCTAGTGATGACAATTCTCAAAGGATGATAAAAACCGTTTTTGAAGAGACCAACCACAAGCTGGTGAGGAGGTTGATCCTGGACAGGAAACAGAGGATTGATGGAAGGGGTCTTGCCGAGATCCGCCCCATTTCCTGCGAAGTGGGGATCCTTCCGAGGACCCATGGTTCTGCCCTCTTTACTCGCGGAGAGACCCAGGTCCTCGCGGTCGTCACCTTCGGCACTTCGGAGGATGAACAGAAGATCAACTCTCTGTCGGGAGAGACCTATAAATCCTTTATGCTGCACTATAACTTCCCTCCTTTTTCCGTGGGAGAGGTCTCACCCCTCCGATCGCCCAGCCGAAGAGAGATCGGGCATGGCGCCTTGGCCGAAAGGGCCATTCAATCCGTCCTCCCTTCTAATGAGAAGTTTCCCTACACGATTCGAATCGTCTCGGAGGTCTTGGAATCGAATGGCTCCTCTTCCATGGCTACGGTCTGTGGGGCCAGTCTCTCTCTGATGGATGCGGGGGTTCCCATTAAGGCCCCTGTCGCCGGAATTGCGATGGGTTTAATTCACGAAGACGGAGAGGTGGCTGTCCTCTCGGACATCCTTGGCGATGAAGACCATTTCGGGGATATGGATTTTAAGGTGGCCGGTACCGCGGATGGGGTGACGGCCATCCAGATGGATATCAAGATTCGTGGCATATCAAAGGAGATTCTGGAAAAGGTCCTCCGTCAGGCCTCTGAGGGGAGGCTCCATATTTTGAACAGAATGAGGGAGACCCTTCCAGAACCCCGGAAGGATCTTTCCCGGCATGCCCCGCGGATCGTCACGCTCACGGTTAAACAGGAGAGGATCCGCGACGTCATCGGCCCGGGAGGAAAGAATATCCGGAGCATTGTCGATCAAACAGGTGTCAAAGTGGATGTGGAAGATTCCGGGATCGTGAAGCTGGCTTCCCCGAACTACGAGGCCATTGAAAAAGCCATCTATATGATCAAGAGCCTGACGCAGGAAGTAGAGGTAGGGGCTCTTTACACAGGAAAGGTGAAGCGAATCCTCGGGTTTGGCGCCATTGTGGAGCTCTACCCAGGGACCGATGGACTGGTTCATATCTCTCAGATCGCAGAAGACCGTATCCGGGAGGTCTCCGATGTGTTGAAGGAAGGGGATGAGGTGTTGGTGAAGGTTCTTGATATCGATTCTCAGGGCCGCATTCGCCTGAGCCGGAAGGCTGCTTTGAAGGAGCCAAAACCTTCGACTGAAAAGAAAGGGTGAGGAGAATCTGAACAAAAGGTGAATGAGAAGATGGGAAAAACGATAAAAAATTCCCCTGATCCCTTGAATCCCTCGTGGCTCACTGCCGGGATGGGATATCGAAAGACCGTCCTTGACAACGGCATTCGAGTCATCACGGAAGAGATTCCCTATCTCAAATCCGTCTCCATTGGTGTTTGGGTCACAACGGGTTCCCGGGATGAGCAGCCCCACGAAAATGGGGTTTCTCATTTCATTGAACACCTCCTCTTTAAAGGAACGGAAAGAAGGACGGCCTTCGACATCGCCAAGGAGATCGATTCCGTAGGGGGGACGCTCAATGCCTTCACGGGAAGGGAATATACCTGCTTCTATGCCAAGGTGATCGACAAAAACCTGCCCCTGGCCATCGATCTCCTTTCGGATATCTTTCTCCACTCCACGATGGATCCCAAAGATGTGGAGAAGGAGAGGATGGTCATCCTTCAGGAAATTAAAATGGTGGAGGACACGCCTGACGATTACATCCATGACTTTTTTAACCGGGTCTGCTGGGGAGACCATCCCCTCGGGTTTCCGATCTTTGGCACTTCTGATCTCGTCCAGTCCTTCACCCGGGAGCAGATCTTCCAATTCTTAAAGGAGACCTATCAACCCAAACGAATCGTCATCTGTGCAGCCGGCAACCTGAAGCACGAGGAAGTCGTCGACCTCGTTGGAGGAACGTTTGGTCAACTCCCGCAGTCCAATCGAGAGAGGAACCGGCTGAAACCTCAATCGATCTCCACCACCAACATTCGGAAGCGAGAATTAGAGCAGGTCCATTTCTGCCTCGGCACGAAGGGTCTTCAATATAACCACTCTCTCCGGTTTGCTTCTTACCTCCTGAACACTATCCTCGGAGGGGGGATGAGTTCGAGGCTTTTCCAGGAGATCCGCGAAAATCGCGGGTTAGCCTATTCGGTTTACTCCTATCTTCCCTCCTACATCGATGCCGGTCTGGTGGTCGTCTATGCAGGAACCAGCGAGAATTCCTTCCAGGAGGTCATCGAACTCGTCCACAAGGAGTTCAACCGCCTCAAGGGAGACCCTTTCAAGAACGGGGAACTGGAAACCGCCAAGGAACAATTGAAGGGGAATCTCCTCCTCAGCCTCGAGAGCTCGGATAATCTCATGACCCGCCTGGCCAAGAATGAAATCTATTTTGGGACCTATTTCCCCGTCGAAAGAACGCTTAAGGGAATTGATGAAGTGAAGGAAGAGGCTGTCCGCGATTTGGCGAAAGAACTTTTCGATGAACACTTCTTCTGCCTTACGGTTCTTGGACCGACGGACGGAAAACATCTGAACGAAACCCTCTTCAAGTCTGGACCGACGGAGTGAATGAAAATTTACATTAAGCGTTTGCAGAAAGATCACCCTGTCTCGCTGCCTCAATATATGACCGAAGGGTCTTCGGGGATGGACCTCTTTGCGTCCCTCGCCCAGGAGGTGACCTTGATCCCTGGAGAGAGAAAGCTTATCCCCGCGGGCATTTCTGTCGCTATTCCTGAAGGATTTGAAGGCCAGATCCGACCTCGAAGCGGACTCGCCATCCAGAAGGGAATTGGCATCGTCAATGGGCCGGGAACGATCGATGCCGATTACAGAGGCGAGATCGGTGTCCTCTTGATCAATTTCGGCAAGGAACCTTTCACCATCCGTAACGGAGATAGAATTGCCCAGATGGTCATCTCCCCGGTTACTCGTGTCACATTGGAAGAAGTTGACGATCTTCCTCCCACGCGGAGACAGGGAGGAGGGTTTGGCCATACAGGGATCTGATCAGGGCCCAGAGCAAATTGGGTTTGGAAAAAAGCAGAGGGCCCCTTTTCCTCTGCTTTTTATTTGACGGATCTTCAGCGACCTGGACAGGCAAAATGAACCAGAGGCTGGACCAATTTCTTCATTACCTCATCGTCGAGAAGGGACTCTCGAAGAATACCATTGAAGCCTACGGCCATAATCTGAATCGCTTCTTAAATCATCTGCAGAGAAAAGGAATCCAAAAGCTTGAAGAAGTTGGCAAACTCGATGTGAAGGCTTTTCTTCTCTCCTTGAAGAAACAGGGGCTTTCGGCGAAGACGGTCGTAAGAAATTTGGTGGCTCTTCGGACCTTCTTTAAGTTTTTGACTCAGGAGGGAATGCTCGAGGCCAATCCTGTTGAGGAGATAGAATCCCCTGCGGTGGCGAAAACCTTGCCCGAAATTCTATCTCTGAAAGAGGTGGAACAGCTGCTGGAACAGCCTGATCCCCAGACGCTCCTGGGTGTTAGAGATCGGGCCATGTTGGAGTTGCTCTATGCCACAGGAATGAGGGTTTCCGAGTTGACTCGCCTTCCCATGAATCAGATCAACTTGGAGGGGGGCTATGTCCTTCTCTACGGAAAAGGGTCGAAGGAAAGGCTCGTCCCCCTGGGAAAGGAGGCAATCAACCGGGTCACCCAATACCTAGAGACAACCCGGGGAAAACTGGCCAAAGGGAAAGAAAGCCCCTTTCTCTTCATCAACCGTTCCGGGAGGGGAATGAGCCGCCAACGTTTCTGGAAGAGTCTTAAGGCCTATGGCCTGAAGGCTGGCATCCGGAAGAGGGTCACGCCTCACCTCTTTCGCCACTCCTTCGCCAGTCATCTGCTGGAAAGGGGTGCGGATCTTCGATCGGTCCAAATGATGCTTGGCCATGTGGATATTTCGACGACCCAAATTTACACCCATGTCACCGGAGAACGGTTAAAGAAAGTTCATCAACAATACCATCCGAGAGGATAATTTGCAGCTTATGAATAGTCTAAATTCGAAGCACGAAATCCGAAATTCGAAACAATCTCGAATGATCAAAATTCAAAATCCTAAGCTGAATCATATAGTAAGTTTTGAACATTTCCTAATTCGTATTTTGGATTTGTTTCGGATTTCGAAATTCGAATTTCGGATTTTGTAATTTATTATGGACGTCATCACCACTCACACGAATGCTGATTTTGATTCTCTGGCCTCCATGTTAGCCGCCAAGAAACTCTATCCCCATGCGGTCCTGGTCTTCCCTGGATCTCAGGAGAGGAGCCTGCGTGAATTTTTTATTCATTCCACGCTCTATGCCCTTGAAGTGGAACGGATAAAGAATATCGATCTCCAGGAAGTGAAACGCCTCATTCTGGTGGATACTCGCCAGATGAGCCGGATCGGAAAGTTTTCAGATGTGGTGTCGAACCCCCGCGTCGACATTCATATCTATGACCACCATCCCCCCTCTTCGGACGACCTTCATGGCTCTTTGGAGGTGATCTCCGAGGTGGGAGCCACCACCACCGTCCTCCTCAATCTGCTTCGCGAGAGAGGAATCGAAATCACCCCGGACGAAGCCACGGTGATGCTGCTCGGCATCTACGAGGATACGGGAAACCTGACTTTTTCTTCAACCCGGGAGGAGGATTTCATCGCAGCCGGATATCTGGTCGGGAAGGGCGCGAATCTGAGCGTCCTTTCGAATGTGATCACTAAGGAACTGACCGCAGAGCAGGTCTTCCTCCTGAACGACCTCATTCAATCGGCCACCCGATTCACCATCCATGGGATCGATGTCGTCATCGCCCAAGCCTCGGTCGACCATTATATCGGAGACATTGCGGTCCTGGTCCATAAGCTCAAGGACATGGAAAATCTCGATGTGCTCTTTGTTCTGGTTCGGATGGAGGATCGGATCTACTTCATCGGAAGGAGCCGCTTGGAAGAGGTGAATGTCGCAGACATTGCAAGCGAATTGGGAGGCGGGGGACATCCCACGGCTGCCTCAGCCACGCTCAAGGAGATGAACCTGATCGAGGCCCACGATCGCTTGGTAAAAGTTTTAAAGGAGTTGATCAGACCCAAAAGGGTGGCCAGGGATGTGATGGTCTTTCCGGTCAAGACCATCGACCCCGAACGAGCTCTGGAAGAGGTGGGGGAGATGCTGACCCGATATAATCTCACCATCCTTCCTGTCCTTCAGGATTCGAAAGTCATCGGATTGATTTCAAAACAGGTGGTGGAGCGGGCATTGCATCACGGGCTTCAAAAATCTTTGGTAAAAGAATATATGACCACCGAGTTCCCGATCATCTCTCCTGAGACCTCCTTTTCCCAGATTCAGGAATGGATCATCGGACAGAACCAAAGCCTTCTTCCGGTCATCGAAAAGGACCGGTTGGTAGGAACCGTCTCCGTGGGAGATATCATGCGGGTCCTCCAGGAGGACATGTTGAAATCGGTCAAAGGCCCTTCCGCTCTGGAAAGCCAGCCCCTCTATGCCCGGAAAAAGATCATCTCCAAGTTGATGGGTGAGCGTTTTCCTGAAAGGGTCCATGAGCTTCTGATGGAGTTTGGCAGGGTGGGGGATCTTCTGGGTTACTCGGTCTACGCCGTAGGCGGGTTTGTCAGGGATCTCTTAATGAGGGTGGAGAATTTCGATGTGGACATCGTGGTGGAAGGGGATGGGATCCAGTTCGCCGAACAATTTGAAAAAAGATTCCCCTGTCGAATTCGAACGCACAAAAAATTCGGCACAGCCATCATTCTCTTTCCTGACGGTTTAAAGGTGGATGTGGCCACGGCCCGCATCGAGGTCTATGATTCTCCTGCAGCCCTCCCCACCGTGGAAAGCGGTTCGATCAAGATGGACCTCTACCGGAGGGACTTCACGATCAATACGCTTGCGATCCAGCTCAACCCGAAATCCTTTGGAGAATTGATCGATTTTTTCGGAGGGTTGAGAGATATGAAGGAGAAGGTGGTTCGAGTCCTTCACAATCTTTCCTTTGTGGAGGATCCCACCCGCGTCTTCCGGGCCATTCGTTTTGAACAGAGGTTAGGATTTCAGATCGGAAAACATACCCAGCATCTGCTGAAGAATGCGGTCAAGATGGGCTTCCTCGGCCGTCTCTCAGGAGGCCGGATCTTCTCCGAGCTCGTCCTCATCCTTCACGAAGAGAATCCCATTCCAGCGCTGAAACGCATGGGCGACTTTCATCTCTTTCCTTTTCTTCATCCCCACCTCAAATGGGAAGAGGGGATGGAAAACCTTTTTGAACAGATCCACCATGTCGTCGCATGGTTCGACCTGCTTTTTTTGGACGAGCGGTATGAGCGTTGGCTCATTTACTTTTATGGGCTCATCGATTTTCTCAAAGAGGGAGAAATCCATGAGCTCTGTCAACGGCTGGCGATGAATGATAAAATCCGAGATAAAGCGGTGGAAGGCAAGCGTCAGGCCGACCAAGCCCTTCTCCAAATGTTTTCATGGATTCAAGCCGATTTCCAGCCGAAACGTTCAGAGATCTATACCCTGCTTGACCCTCTTTCGACGGAGTCAAAGCTCTTCATGATGGCCAAGACCTCCCAGATGGTGACGCGACGATATATCTCTCTCTATTTCACACAATTGAAGGATACGAAGCCTCTGCTCAAAGGGAGGGATTTGATTCAAATGGGAATCAAGCCAGGCCCCTCCATTCGAAAGACCCTGGCCGATTTGCTCAAGGCGCGGCTCGATGAACAGGTTATGACCCGCCAGGATGAAATGGAATATATCACCAAGGCCTATGGGATGGATTGAAGATGGAAAACGGGATGTCCCCTGAGGAAAAATCTGCTTATACGGTCCGGTTGGAGATGTTTGAAGGGCCTCTCGACCTCTTGCTCCATCTCATCCAAAAGAACGAGGTCGATATCTTTAACATTCCCATCGCCCTGATCACCGAGCAGTATCTGGAAACGCTCAATGTGATGAAAGTTCTCAATCTCGATACCGCCGGCGAATACCTTCTGATGGCCTCGACGCTTCTTCACATCAAATCGAAGATGCTCCTGCCGACCTCCACCGAAGAAGAGGAAGAAGAAGGAGAAGACCCACGCGCAGAGTTGGTCAGAAGGCTTTTAGAATATCAGAAATATAAGGAGGCCGCCACCGAACTCGAGAGAGGGCCCATGCTCGATCGGGATGTGTTTGTTCGGTTGGTTCTCGCCGACGAGGAGGGATCCAAGGGGGAAGAGAGGATCGAAGTAAACCTCTTTGAATTGTTAGATGTGTTCCGACAAGTCCTGGAGAGGGCCAAACCCGAAACCTTTCATGAAGTGATCTTAGATCGGCTCAGCGTGGAGGAGAAGGTACAAGACATCCTTTCCCTTCTTCAAAGAGAAAACCGAAGCATCGCCTTTCATCTCCTCTTCCCGGAGCAGGCTTCTCGTCGGGTCATTATTGTCACGTTCCTGGCGATTCTCGAACTGGTGAAGATGAAACTCATTCGTATCTTTCAGCTGGCTCCCTTCGAGACGATTCGCATCTCACCGGTGTGAAGCATTGGGTGATCGGTGATAGTGACTAATACAACCGCACTAATTAAATTGTCATTGCGAGGAGTGGAACGACGAAGCAATCTGCTGAACGAAGCTGTCATCCTGAGGGCAACGCCCGAAGGATCTCGATGAGATTCTTCGCGGGGTTCATCCTGAGCCACGTGTTGAGATTCTTCGCTACGCTCAGAATGACAGGAGGGGAAGGACTCAGAATGACACTTTGTGTCAGGTGAGGGGTGATAGTCACGGGTGTCGGTGATTCTTAGTTAGAGATTTACGCTATGCGCTACCTGTCCGCCGTAGTCCCGCAAGGCGGGACGCAGGAGGATGCGCTGTGCACTTTGCGTCTTTCAATACGGGAGGACATATGAAACAAAAACGGATCCTAATCGGGGTGGGAGTGATCGTGGTCTTGCTCGTGATCTTCTTTTCTGCCCTTTACCTCATTGGACGGTCTGGCAGAACATCGGGCCCATTTTCCTTTGGGGATAAGATTGCGATCGTGGAAATCCGGGGAGTCATTGCCCAATCCTCGGGAGTCATCGATGAGATTCACCAATATCTCGAGGATGACGCCGTGAAGGCGATCATTCTTCGGATTGATTCTCCGGGAGGAGGGGTGGGTCCCTCTCAGGAGATTCATCGCGAGATCTTGAAAGTCAAAGGGAAGAAGAAAATTGTCACTTCCATGGGATCGGTGGCCGCATCAGGAGGTTACTATATTGCCTGTGCTTCAGACCTCATCGTTGCCAACCCCGGAACCATCACAGGGTCCATCGGAGTTATCATGGAGTTTACCAACATTGAGGAGCTCTTCAGAAAGATAGGCATTAAAGGAGTGGTCCTGAAAAGCGGAGAGCATAAAGATATCGGATCTCCTTTCCGGGAGATGACCCCTGAAGAGAAGAGGATCATCCAAGAGGTGATCGATAATGTCCACCAGCAGTTTATCAAGGCGGTGGCAGATGGAAGAAAATTGGATCGTTCGAAGGTGACTGAAATTGCAGACGGTCGCATCTTGACGGGAGAGCAGGCCAAACAACTGGGCCTAGTTGACCAGATTGGAAATCTTGACGATGCCATCGATGCGACGGCGAAATTGGTCGGAATTGAGGGGAAACCCGACATCCTCTACCCCAAGAAGAAATTTTCCATCTGGGAACTGTTGATCCGGGAAACCGTCTCTGCGGTCTTGGAAACTCTAAAGGAGAAGGGCTTCGAATTGAACTACCGTCTGGGATTATGGAGCCCCACGGCAAGGCCGGTGGTTCCCTAGAGACGCCCACAAGGGGCGAACATCCCGTAGCAGAGGACCAATTCGCCCGCGGGTAGAACCCGTGGTCCTCTTGGTTCGGGACCGATGGACTGAGCCTATTTTTCTTCTTTGGCCAGCCATTCGGCGATCTGCTTCATATCTTCCCAGACCTCTCTTTTTTTATCAGGATTCCGCAACAGAAAGGCAGGATGGTAGGTGGGGAGAACTTTGATCCCCTGAAGGTCAAAGGTCCTCCCGCGGAGTGAAGTAATTTTGGCATCTGTCTGAAGAAGCGTCTGGGCAGCAAATGTCCCCAGGGCACAGATGATTTTGGGCTGAATGGCTTGAATCTGCTTCATCAAAAAAGGAGAACAACTCCCGATCTCATCGGGCTCCGGGTTCCGATTCTGAGGAGGACGGCATTTGATGATATTTGCGATGTAGACCTCCTCTCTCTCGAGATGAATCGACTGAATGATCTTGGTTAAGAGCTGCCCCGCTTTTCCGACAAAAGGTCTTCCCTGAACATCTTCATCATACCCCGGACCTTCTCCGATAAACATCAGTTTGGCTTTTTTATTCCCCTCTCCAAAGACAATCGTGGTCCGCGTCCGGTGGAGTTTACACCTTTTGCAATCTCCCAGTTCTCTTCGGATCTCTTCCAGGGTTGGAGCTTCTGGTGGGATCATTTTCTCCACCTTCTCTTCGGCGACCGGAAGAGCCTCAATCCCCATCCCTTTCAGATATTCGAGATAGGCTTTTAGATCAGCAACAATCTCTTGAACTTTTTGATCCATCAGCAATGAGTCTCCTACATGTGAAAACGACTGAAGCAGCAACTAATACAAACGCATTGAATGAGATGCTGAAACAAGCCTGATCTTCATCAGTCCAAGGTTCAGCATGACAAGATGGTTTGGTTCTGGCCTTGTTGTCATCCCGAACCAGGTCCTGAACTTGATTCAGGATCTAGCGTTGGTTCGGGATCTCGGTTTTGAATTTTGGGTTTTAAAGCCCCGCCCCGTGGGCGGGGTTCTTTACTTATTCTCTTATCATCCAGATAGCCTTTTTCAATTTTATTGTCAAGCCAGCAACTCTTCCTATCATTAAGACTTCAAAAGTGCATGTCTAAATTCCTCAATCATTCCCCCTCTCCCGCTGGCGGGAGAGGGTAGGGTGAGGGTGGAGTCTAAATATATCCCCCTCACCTCCATCCTCTCCCCCTGGGGAGAGGAGATGAAAAGGTTTGCACTCTTGAAGTTTAAACGAGGCTAAAGTCAGTTTTTCTTCGTGTCTAAGCGAAAAATATTGAATGTCATTTTGATAAGGAATAGAATGAGCAAGGAGGAGGGCAACAGCCGGGTTGTACTGACAGGAGGCTATGACCACGATTTCCGATCGGACATTTTCATCAGCCCTTGAACTCGAACAGGCCTTGGTGGAAGCAGGCTTCAGAGGAGACCTTGTTCTAACATCCACCGCACGCCTTTCACGGAGGGTACTCCATTGCTTTCGTTTGGAAAGGATCAAGGGAAAAGAGCAGGGATGGAAGACGCCTACGGTCTTTGGCTTCAACCGGTGGGTCAGAAATGCGTTTGAATCGCTTTGGGAGACTTACCGCCCTCTTTCAAGACTGGCAGCCTTACGGCTATGGGATGAGGCAACGAAAGGAGTAGAATTGGCAGAAGGGCTGAAACGGGGGCCCTTCCTTTATCAACAGCTACAAGATTCTTTCGACCTGTTGATGCGTTCAGGGCAACCCCTTGTGGGCTCTGCAAGCGGGCATATCCTTCCCGACTGGAGACGCGGTGTTTTTGGACATTTCGTGGCTCTCCTTGAAAAAAATCAATATATCCCCTGGGGAAATATTCTAAAGAGGGTAGGGGAAGCAGTAGATGAGGGAAGGATCACCTTTCCCGAGAATATCATTTTGGCAGGGTATGACGAATTTTCCCCTATGGAAGAGATTCTTGTTGAATCAATGGCCAGAAGATCGAAGGTGGCCCTCTACCGTGCCTTCAAGAGTCCCGATGAAAACGTAAAGGTTCGCGTTTACGCCACTCCTGAGCAAGAGTGCCAAGCCGTATGTGCTCAGGTGATCAATTCCTGGAACAATGGTCGGAAGCGACTTGGAGTGGTCTTCTTAGATGGAGACTATTTCAAGCTCATCAAACAGTTCTTCGAAGAACTTGTGGACAGGCAAGAAAGGCCTTCCGACGCCCTTCGCTATAACCTGACCATGGGGACCCCGCTCTCGGAACATCCCCTATTTCAGACAGCCTTGTTGCCCTTGAGCCTCTTGGATGAACCTCGGCCAAACGCCCAACTTTCCTCCCTCCTCTTCTCGCCTTATGTCAGGAGATTTCAGGAAGATCAGGAGATGGCAATCAGATCCTTTCTTTGGGGGCAAAACGGGACGATGCCTTTGGAAGATATCCTTTCCGGCCTGAGCCATAGGGATTGCCCGATTCAGCCACTTCGCAACCTCTTCCTCTATGTGAAAAGACCGATGAAGGTATGGCTCCAGGAGCTTGAGAATTTGTGGAAGAATCTGGGCTTCCCCCTAGCTAGGTGTGAGACAGATATTTTAGCAAAAGAACATCTTTTCAAGATTGTGGAAGAGCTTGAAAAAGAGCTTGGGTATTTGGAGATGGGTAGAGGTGATGTCCTGGCCTGGATCAATACCTTATCCCGGGGAATCGAGGTCGTTGAGAAAACTCCCGAGACGGCCGGTATTCAGATTCTTAATCTGGTGGAATCGAGAGGACTGGCCTTTGACCGTGTTTGGGTGGTGGGGACTCACGGCCGCGCTCTGCCGCAGACCGTGGGGGAGCTGCCTTTCTTAGATCCTGACGAACTCCGTGGAGTAGAAGGAGGTACGGCTGAGAAACAGTGGGAGGCGGGTCAACGCAACCTTTCGTCCCTTCTCTCCGGCGCACCTGCGGTGACCTTCAGCCGTGCGGCCTCCAAAGGCGAGGATTTCCCTTATCTTCCCTGTCCGTTGATTCCAGACGAATCTTCTAAAGAGGACTCTCACTATACAATCGATCTGTGGAAAGAGCCTCCCGAGGAATGGCTGAGGGCTCGCTGGCTCAGGGAAGGATTGAAGGGACTCCGGAGCATTTCAGAAAATGTGGAAGAAAAACCTTCAGAAAATGTGAATTTCTCATTACCTAGTTCGCTGAGAGTAACACAACTTGAGAGCCTGCTGCTGTGCCCTTTTAAATTTTTTGCTGAAAGCCTGCTTGCGCTGGAGCCTCTTGAGGAACCGAAGATCGGGATCGACCCCAGGGAACGGGGTGACCTCATCCACAGAATCCTCAAGGAATTCACCCGCGGGCTTGCTGCTGTTGCGCCTGACTGGCCTAACGATAAAAGCAAGGCCTTAGAATTTTTGGAAAAGACGGTCGACAACATCTTGGGCGACAGGCTGCAGGATCCATTCTGGCAAGTGGAGCGTGTGAGGCTTCTAGGAAGCGATAAATTTCCAGGGCTTCTAAAGGCATGGCTCGATGTAGAACAGAAACGGGCCCTCGAGGGCTGGAGGTTTGAGGCTGGAGAAGAGCCTTTCGAGGGACTTGTGATAGCAAAGACCGGAATCGCCTTGAAAGGACAACTCGACCGCGTCGATACCCATCCGGAGAAGGGCATGGCCCTCTGGGATTATAAAACAGGCAACCCGCCACCCAAGACGGAAGTGGTGAATGAAATGGTCAGGCCCCAATTGCCCGCTTACCTCCTTGCTATTCAGAAAGGACTTGTCTCTTGCCTAGGTGCCTCGAGTGGCCAGACGCAAGCGGGGTACATCCTTTTGAAGAAGGCCTCAGAGGTGAAAGTATCCGACTTGAAAAATGTGGACTGGGAAGGTTTCTTAAAAGATTGGATTGAAGAGGTGAAGAAACGACTCGAGGGACCTTTGAAAGGGGTTTACAAAGCAGACCCCCGGCCACGACCTTCTTCACCGCAGAATCAGGGAGCCTGTGAGTATTGTGCATTTCCGAGCCTTTGCGGTTTTGAAGAACAAAGAGAAGAAGACGACGGCTCCGAAG
>CAYMJV010000024.1:0-36318 GCA_964390545.1 uncultured Syntrophaceae bacterium | reverse complement strand
CGAAGAAGTTAAGCATTCAGGAGCTTCAGGAGGGATATCTCTGGGCACAGAAGTATACGTGTGCCCCTCGATCGATCTTGAAGCGTCTCCTCTGGGGCCCGAAACATCACTTCCTCTACTTCTTGATGTCTAACTTTGTTCTCCGGGGAGCTCAAATGGAAGTGATTCGGAAGATTAAAAAAGAAGAGAGTCGTTTTTTGAATCATGATAGAGAAATTTAAAGATGTAGCGTCGGCATTTACTGCCGACGAAATGCATAAATTCGCCCCCAATAAATGGGGGCGCTACTAACACGAACAAACTATGAAGATTCTCCTCATCTCTGTCAATCGAGAGAAGATGCCCTATCCTGTGTTTCCCCTGGGGTTGGCTTATCTGGTCAGGGTTTTGAAGGAAGAAGGCTACAGGATCGAAGTCCTGGACCTCTGTTTTTCTCAGGATCCCTCCGTTGAATTAAAAGAGACCCTTCAGCGGTTTCAACCCGATTTGATCGGTCTTTCTCTCAGAAACCTGGATAATCTGACCTATCCTACTCCCGTTTCTTATTTGAAGGAGGTGGAGGAGGTTATTCAGGTCTGTCATCAAGCCTCCTCAGCAAAGCTGATCGTGGGAGGCTCGGGATATTCTTTAGCCCCCCAAGAACTTATGAACTATTTGGATATCGATTTCGGCATTATTGGGGAAGGTGAGGAGGTTCTTCTCAAATTAATTAACTCTTTTGAAAAAGGGGGTTCTATCTCCCCCTCTCCCCATCTCCTAGTCAAAGAAAAGCCTTTTCCCTTTCCTAGTGGGGGAGCAAGGGTCCTTCCAATCAAAACGCCTGATCGATCTCTCTTTGAAACGCGCCGTTATTTAGAAAAAGGCGGAATGGGTAATATCCAGACGAAGCGAGGTTGCCCGTTCTCGTGTATTTACTGCACTTATCCTTTATTGGAGGGGAAAGAAGTTAGGCTAAGAAAAACAGAGGAAGTGATCGATGAACTTCAAAAACTGACGGAGGAAGGAGTGGATTATGTCTACTTTGTAGATGACATCTTCAATTATCCTCCTTCTTATGCTGAAGATTTATGTCGGGAGATGATCCGGAGCAAGGTCAGAATCAAATGGAGCGCCTTTGTCAATCCGGGTTTCTTAACAAAGGATCTATTGAAATGGATGGGAGAGGCCGGTTGTGTGGGAATAGAATTCGGGACCGATTCAGGCTCTCCTCGGATGTTAAAGAATTATAAGAAATCCTTCAACCTAGAGCATATTATCCAATCCTCCCAATCCTGTTCAGAGTTGGGAATGAATCATTGTCACTATATCCTCTTGGGTGGCCCTGGAGAGGACGATGAGACGGTAGAGGAATCCTTCTGCTTGATGGACCGCCTCGATCCGACGGCCGTGATTGCCATGCTGGGGATTCGAATCTATCCTGGAACCGAGATGGAACGAGTAGCCCTCTCTCAAGGGGTCATCCGTCAGGATTCAAGTCTCATCTTTCCTCATTTTTATGTTTCGCCAGAACTCAAAGGGAGGCTAGAGGAGATCGTCCGGGAGAAGGCCCTGGAGAGAAAGCAATGGATCGTCCCGGGTCTGGAGATCAATATCTCACAGAATCTGATGGAGGGGATAAGACGTTTTCAGATACGGGGACCCTTGTGGGAACTGGTAGGAAGGATGAAGAGACCACGGGTGAGGCCTCTTGGGGATACAAAATGACAAATGTCAAAGCTCAAAGTTCAAATCAAATCCAAAGTCCAAATGACAAGGAAGCAATTTTGAAATTTGATGATTTGACATTGATTTGACATTGGGATTTTGACATTTGAACTTAATCTCAGAACTCGCTCAGGATTCGGTCGCCATGATGACGAGATGGGAGATGAAAAATGCTATTAAATGATCAGGTGGCTATTGTCACAGGGGGAACAAAAGGGATTGGCAGGGCTATTTCTCTCCTCTTTGCCGAGGAGGGAGCAAAGGTCGTTGCCAACTTCTCAAAGGATGTGGATGCTGCTGAGGTTCTAAAGAGGGAAGTCAAATCCAGGGGAGTAAACATCGGCCTTTACAAAGCCGATGTGACCCAGTTTGATCAGGCGAGAGAGATGGTAGAAGAGACCTTTGCCCAGTATGGGAAGATTGATATCCTGGTCAATAACGTGGGCCTGATTCGAGATAATTTTCTCATGCTGATGAGTGATGAGGACTGGAACTCTCTCATTGGCGCAAACCTGACGAGCCTTTTTAATTGCTGCAAAACAGTCATCCGGAAAATGATTTCCCAGAAAAAGGGAAAGATCATTAACATCTCCTCCATTAGCGGGATTCTCGGCACCTCGGGACAGACCAATTATGCGGCAACCAAAAGCGGGGTGATCGGATTTACGAAGGCTCTGGCTCGCGAATTAGGACCTTTCAATATCCACGTCAATGCCGTGGCTCCAGGACTGATTGAATCGGAGGTGGTCTCACGGATGCCCAAAGAGAAGATGGAGACCATCATTAAATCATCAAGTTTAGGAAGAATCGGCAAGCCGGAAGAGGTAGCAAAAGCGGTCCTCTTTCTAGCATCAGAGCATTCAAGCTATATCACCGGCCAGACCATCATTGTGGATGGAGGCATTGTTTAACCTCCCCGCTTCCCCTCCCCCTTGATGGGGGAGGGTGCGGGTGGGGGTGAGAGGAAAACAGAGTAGCGTTGGTATTCCTGCTTGCCCTGAACCATGTAGGGATCAGGGCAGCCATGTACCCTACGTGGTACGTGGCAGATTTCAGATTGGGATAGAAAGTGTAGGGTGCGTTCCCCGAACGCACCATTCAAAGGCGTGATCGGGGATCACGCGCTACAAAATTTTCTCCGAACGAAGAGCTAAAGATGAAACAGAAGCGAGTAGCGATTACTGGAATGGGGATATTTTGCTCTATCGGAGAGAACGTAGAGGAATTTCTTCATTCTTTAAGAAAAGGTCAAACCGGCATTGGGCCGATTACCCTTTTTGATACCTCAAAGTATCCCTCCAAGATTGGCGCGCAAATCCGGGATTATCACCCAGAGGAATTCTTTGGGAAGAAGGAATTAAAGAGACTTTCTCGAACAGACCATTTTGCTCTTATTGCAGCAGAGGAGGCTGTTAAGGAATCTGGTATAAACGCATATGCTTCAGAAGAGGTAGGAATCTGTCTGGGGGCCGGTGCAGGAGGGATGTTTGAGGCGGAAGCCTATCATCGGGAGGTCCTTCTTAAAGGAAAGTCAAAAGCCTCTCTTCTGCTTCCTTTTATCCCAAGTTTTACAGCAAATCGCGTTGCCCGGCGATTTCGTTTTTCAGGCCCTATGGCCACGATTACGACAGCTTGCAGTTCCTCTGCGACCTCTATTGGGTACGGAGCTGATCTCATCCGGAGCGGGAAAGCCAAAGTTGTCTTATGTGGAGGGAGTGACGCCTTGAGCGAACTGACGTTCGGCGGGTTCAACTCATTAAGAGCCACGGATCCCTCCCCGTGTAAACCTTTTGATAAAAAGAGAGCAGGGATGAGCCTGGGCGAAGGTTCAGCCATTTTGGTCTTAGAGGGTCTTGATGAGGCAATGAAAAGAGGAGCAAGAGTCTACGCCGAATTCTTAGGATACGGAATAGGTGGAGAAGCTTATCATATTACAGCACCAGAACCTACCGGGATGATGGAAGCTCGGATCATGGGAGAGGCACTGGAGGAAGGCGGGATAAAGCCTTCAGAAGTTGATTATATTAATGCCCATGGGACCGGCACCCCTCTGAACGATAAGGTTGAAACCCTTTCTATTAAGAAAGTTTTTGGAGAGAAGGCCTATTCGATTCCGGTCAGCTCGATCAAGTCAATGGTGGGCCATTGTTTAGGTTCTGCGGGAGCCATCGAAGCGGTTGCGTCAATCCTCTCTATTCTTCATCAATTTGTTCCACCTACCCTCAATCATCGGGAGGGTGATAAGGATTGCGATCTCGATTATGTTCCAGGGAAGTCACGCGAGCTGAATGTGAAGGTGGTGCTCTCCAACTCTTTCGCCTTCGGGGGCAACTGCACCACTTTAGTGTTCGGGAAATATGATTATCCGTAGCGCCCTCATTCATTGCCTGCCTGCGGTAGGCAGGAGGGCGGACAACCGTCGGCAATACCTGCCTGCCGGCAGGCAGGAATGCCGACGCTACCGTACCTGCGCGGGGAGGGGATCAAAACCATATGGCCGGTGAAAAGATTGAATACAACTCCGATGGAAAACGGATCGTCCCTGATCAACCCATCATTCCCTATATCGAAGGAGATGGCGTGGGGCCGGATATCTGGAAGGCATCGGTTCGTGTCTTCGATGCTGCGGTCAATGGATCCTACGGAGGGAAAAGAAAAGTCCATTGGGTTGAGGTCTATGCAGGTGAGAAGGCTTTTCAGCGTAAAGGGGAGTGGGCCCCGGAGGAGACGATCGAGACCATTCGAGAACATGGGGTGGGAATCAAAGGGCCTTTGACAACCCCCGTGGGAGGAGGGATTAGAAGCATCAACGTGCTCCTCAGGCAAAGGCTCGATCTCTATGCGTGCATTCGGCCTGTAAAATATATCCCTGGGACACCGAGCCCGTTGAAGCATCCGGAAAAGGTGAATATGGTCGTCTTTCGTGAGAACACGGAGGATGTCTACGCAGGGATTGAGTGGAAAGAGGGTTCGAAAGAGGTTCTACGATTAAGAGAGTTTCTTGAAAAGGAGTTGGGGAGTAAGATTCGGGAAGATTCGGGGATCGGGATTAAACCGATCAGCCGTTTCGGAACAAAACGTCTTGTTCGAATGGCGATTCAGTTTGCTTTTTCTCATGGCCGAAAAAGCGTCACACTGGTTCATAAGGGAAATATCATGAAATTCACGGAGGGGGCATTCCGCGATTGGGGTTATGAACTGGCCAAAGAAGAATTTAGGGAGAGGGTTCTTCTTGAGAGTGATCTGGGCGCTAAGGGGGCAACGAATCTTCGCGAAAGCAAGATCGTCATCAAAGACCGGATTGCCGATGCCATGTTCCAACAAATCCTTTTAAGGCCTGAGGAATACGATGTCCTAGCGATGCCCAATCTGAATGGGGACTATATGTCCGATGCGCTTGCAGCCCAGGTGGGAGGCTTGGGCATGGCACCCGGGGCAAATATTGGAGATCGGGCTGCTGTCTTTGAAGCCACCCATGGGACTGCCCCGAAATATGCAAACCAGGATTTGATCAATCCGGGGTCCCTTGTCCTTTCCGGTGCAATGATGTTTGACTATTTAGGTTGGAGTGAGGTTTCCCAAAAGATTACAAAGGCCGTTGAGAAAACCATCTCGAGCAAGATCGTCACCTATGATCTTGCCCGCCAGATGAGGGGAGCGAAAAAAGTTAAATGCTCCGAATTCGCCTCCGCCATTATCGAAAACCTTTGACATGACTTAAGTTTTTAATTTATAAATAATGATAGCTATCGTTTGAAGGGCGATATCCATGTGGCTTGAGGAGCTTCGCCGTGGACGAAACAAAAAAGAAGAAAGAAAAACCGAAGATTGACATCTTTAGGGCCTGGTGCAAAGCTTGTGGAATCTGCGTCGCTTTCTGTCCCACGGGTGTCTTGGCAAAGGATGAAGCGGGTTATCCTTACGTGAAGGATATTGATAAATGCATCAACTGCGGATGGTGTGAAATCCGATGCCCTGATTTTGCGATCACCGTTGAAAGCAAAGCCAAGGACAAAAAGAAAGGTGAAGAGAGAGTTGGAGAGAGAGTTGGAGAGAAAGAGCCGAAGGGAGAAGAGGAAATCTCACCCGAAAGAATTGCTGCTCCAGGGAAATGAGGCCGTGGTGGAGGGTGCCCTCCAGGCAGGCTGTCGTTTCTTCGCAGGTTACCCCATTACACCTGCCACAGAGATCTCTGAAATCTTATCGGTGAAACTTCCTCAGGTGGATGGGACCTTCATCCAGATGGAGGATGAGATTGCAAGCCTGGGAGCTGTGATCGGTGCCTCTCTGGCAGGGGTGAAGGCGATGACGGCGACCAGTGGGCCAGGATTTTCCCTGATGCAGGAGAATTTAGGGTTTGCCATCATTGCAGAGGTTCCTTGTGTCATCGTGGATGTCATGAGGGGAGGGCCAAGCACAGGCCTTCCGACCATGCCTTCTCAAAGCGATGTGATGCAGGCTCGATGGGGAACCCATGGAGACCATCCCATCATTGTCCTCTCTGCCTCAACGGTTCGCGAATGTTTTGATATGACCATTCAGGCATTTAACCTCTCTGAAAAATTCCGAACTCCTGTAATCCTTCTGATTGATGAAGTGGTAGGCCATATGCGGGAAAAGATGGCTGTTCCTAATGCTGGAGAGATAGAGATTTTTAACCGAGTTAAACCCACCATGCCCCCTGAATGGTATATTCCTTTTGAAGATAGCCCCAGGGGGGTTCCGCCCATGGCCAATTTTGGAGAAGGCTACCGGTACCACGTGACAGGCCTGACCCACGATATTCGAGGGTTCCCCACCTCGCGGCCGGATGAGATCGGCCCTTTCATTTCCAGACTTCATCGAAAGATCAGCCAGCATTTTTCAGAGATTCATATGGCAGAATTCTATGAAACAGAGGACGCGGAGATCACGATTGTTGCTTACGGCTCTGTGGCTCGCTCAGCCAAGAGAGCAGCGATCATGGCAAGGGAGAAGGGTTTGAAGGTAGGGCTTCTTAAGCTGATGACGATCTGGCCTTTTATGAGGTCTGCCGTGGAAAAGGTCCTTCAGACCTCTAAATTCCTACTCGTTCCCGAGATGAATATGGGCCAGATCTCCCGAGAAGTGAAACGAGTGAACCGAGGCATGGCCAAGGTATTTACGCTTAACAAGGTAGATGGGACGATCATTACTCCACAGGAGATATTAGATCGCATGATGGAGATATCCTGATGTCAGAGGTAACAAAACTCATTCATAAATATCTTCGACACGACAAGAAGTTCCCCCATGTCTGGTGCCCTGGATGCGGGATCGGAATCTTGCTGGGCGCCCTCATCCGGGCGATTGATCGCACTGGTTTTGAGAAGGATGATATTGTCCTGGTCTCAGGGATCGGATGTTCAGGTAGGCTTCCTGTCTATGTGGACTTCAATACCCTTCATACCACCCATGGCCGAGCGCTCACCTTTGCCACGGGAGTGAAGCTGGCAAAGCCCAATTTGAAGGTCATTGTCATCATGGGTGACGGCGATGCCGTGGCGATTGGAGGAAATCATTTCATTCATGCCGCACGAAGGAATATTGATCTCACCGCCATCATTGTGAACAACAGCGTCTATGGGATGACAGGCGGGCAATATTCTCCCACTACTCCCTACGGGATGCGATCCACGACCACGGTCTATTCTAATATTGAACAGGACTTCAGAATTTCTGAATTGGCGGTAACGGCAGGGGCCGTCTTCGTCGGAAGGGGAACCGTTTACCACGCCAAACTCTTAGATAGCCTGATCGAGCAGGCCTTTCTCAAAAAGGGATTTTCCGTCGTCGAAGTAATTTCTCACTGCCATACCCAGTACGGAAGACAGAATCGATTGGGGTCGGCGGTAGAGATGATGCAGTGGCAACGGGACCATGCCCTACCCGTTGAGAAGGCCCTCAAAATGAAGTTCGAGGAGTTGAAGGACAAGGTTCTCATCGGTGTTTTGATCGACAAGGAACTTCCGGTCTTTCAGGAGGAGTACGAGAAGATCCGGTCGCGGGCGAAAGAGATTGCGGGGAGATCGTGATGAGTTCTCGATATGAGATTCGTCTGAGTGGTTCAGGGGGCCAGGGGATCATCCTGATGGGAATCATCCTGGCTGAAGCGATTGGTATTTATGATGGAAAGCATGTGGCTCAAACACAGAGCTATGGGCCGGAGGCAAGAGGGGGTTCAAGCAAATCCGAGGTCATCGTGAGCGATGAGGAGATCGATTACCCCAAAGCCATGAAGCCCGATCTCCTTCTAGCAATGAATCAGAAATCATGCGATGAGTATTATCCCGACCTCAAATCAGAGGGAATGCTCATCGTTGATTCTACTTTTGTCACCCAACCCCCTACTGGAAAAGCTTTCCAGGTTCCTTTTACGCGAATGGCCCGAGAGCAGTTTAAAAGAGAAGTCGTGGCGAATATCATTGCCCTCGGAGCCCTTGCCCAATTGAGCCCCATCGTTTCTCCAAAGGCGATGGAAGCGGCTGTCCTGGCACGGGTTCCTAAGGGTACGGAGAAATTGAACCGTGATGCCTTAAAAGCAGGGATGGCCGCTGCTAAACGGGCCAAAAAGAAGTGGATGGAAGAGGAATTGCCTCCGGAAGTCTCCAAGGAAGATCTTTTAGATTCCTACTAACATAAAAGACGCTGAGCACTTAGCGCTATGCGCATAGCGAAAACACTTGTGAAAAGAAACTCCCTTATCTACTCCCTCACCAAAAGAACGGCCCAGATGGTCTTCTCCATCTTTTATCACCTTGAGATCGAGAGGAAGGAAGCTCTTCCTGATCACGGGCCGGCGATCATTCTCCCGAAGCATCAGTATTGGATGGATATCCCTATCGTCAGCCTTTCGTTCAGTCCGCTGCTCTACTTTGTGGCCAAGAGGGAGCTCTTCAAATATCCTCTCATTGGGCATTACCTTTCCCTCGCGGGCGCCATCCCTGTTGACCGGAAACAGTCGATCCGGACATTAGACTCTTTTAAAAATCTTCTCTCTTTATTGAGAGCGGGCGAAAGGATCGTCATCTTTCCAGAAGGGACTTATTTTCGAGAAATCGTGGGTTCAGGCAAGAGTCGGTTGCTTCAAATGATCTTGAGGTTCCAAAAAGAACTCAATTGTAGAATCCCGTTTATCCCTGTGGGCATTCGATATGGAAAGAGAATGAGGTGGCGAAGACGGGTGGAAATATGTATTGGCCATCCTCTGTATGCAGAAAAAGAGTCGGATGCCACCTCCCTCACCCATCAGGTGATGGAGGAAATCAGTTGTCTCTGTCGGATGCCCAGACAGAGTTCCGACTTGGCAGTTCGGAGTCATTAGTCGTATAGTCGATTAGTGTATTAGTCGAATGGTCAAAGACTAAGAGACTATCCGACCATAAAACTACGAGGCTATTATCTCCAAGTTATTCTAAGAAAGGAGGGAAGTATGCCGAGACGTCAAAGAGATCGGGAACTCGCACGAAGGAGAAAAAGGAGAGAGGAGAGAAAGAAACTACGCGCAAAGGGCCTTCTCCCCTCTCCTGCAGAGTCAGTGAAAGCCGAGACGAAAGCCGAGTTCCCGAAAGAAGTCGTGAAGAGAAAACCTGAGAAGGCGCCACCGAAGGAGACCCCTCCGGAAGCGCCCAAACCAGAAGGACCCAAACCAGAAGGACCCAAGGAAGGGACAGAACCTTCAACGCCAGAAAGTTAAATATGTAAATCCGAAATTCGAATATCGAAATTCGAAACAAGCTCGAATATCAAATTACCAAAACAATGAAAACGAGTTTGGGAAATTTGGATTTGTGATTTTGAAAATTGTCTCGGGTTTCGGATTTCGTGCTTCGGATTTTATGCTATTTGGATCTCTTGGGTATAAAGTACCACGTCCCCTTCTTCATCTGTTTAATCTCCCGGATCATCTGGTCAAGATCCTCTCTACGATTCACGAAGTCAATCTCGCTCGTGTCCACGACCAGAAGGGGAGTTAGATCAAAGTGGAAAAAATAGTAATTGTAAGCCTCTGTCAGGGCCTTGAGGTACTCTAAGTCAATCTCCTTTTCGTAAGATAGATTCCTCGATTTGAGGCGGTGAAGTAATACCTCTGGCTTCGCCTGTAGAAAGATGACCAAGTCAGGAGAGGGGATCTGTCCGCTCAGAAGATTGAAGATCTGCTCGTAGAGGGCCAGTTCATGGTCATCCAGGTTTAAGGAAGCAAAGATCCTGTCTTTGGCGAAGAGGTAATCGCAAAGAGTCACCTGATTGAACAGTTCGAGTTGAGCCATTTCCCTCTGTTGTTGGAAACGGTTCATGAGGAAGAAGATCTGGGTTTGAAACCCATATTTTTTCCGGTCCTGGTAGAAATGGGAGAGAAACGGATTCTCTTCAGGTTTCTCCAAGACCAATCTGGCATTAAACTCCTTTGCCAGTAACCTGGTCAAACTTGTCTTCCCTACCCCGATTGGACCTTCGATCACAATATATCTAAACATAAATCCTTCTCATACCGATTGTGACGGTGGTCGGTGATGGTGGAGCAAGGAATTGGTTTGTTTTCCTACCACCAACACCTTTCACGATCACTTCGGTTTAATCCCTCCAACCCTCCTTTAGTAAAGTCGGTACGACTCAAAGCCGAGGGGGGTGGGGGGGATTTTACAACATTTTGAATTTTCTTCCAGGGAGCCTGGTCGTCAAGACGGGGGAGGATGATTTTCTCACCACCTTCTCTGCCGTGCTCCCAAAGAGGATGTGATCCAAGCCTGTCCTTCCATGGGTTCCCATGACAATGAGCTTCACAGACTCCTTTTTTGCCATCTTGACAATCTCAACAAAAGGTTCCCCTTCTTTCACGATGATCTTGTAATTCTTGAACCTCTTCATTTTCTTGATGTAATGGGTTTCCAATTGATGATTGATCTCCTTCTTCTGAGATTTTTTCAATTCCTCCAATTTTTCTTGGGGGAGATAGATCGCAAGCTGTTCAGGATGAATCGGCTCGGGTGTCACATGAAGGATCAGGAGTTTGGAATTGAAGGTCTTGGAAAGATAGAGGGCGTAGGTAAAGGCCCAATGGGCGTCTTCAGAGAAATCGGTACAGAAAAGAATCTTTTGGAACATGATGTAGACCTCCCTCTTTTATTCTTGACAGGTTTCTCATTCAGTTTTATGGTTAAACAATAATTAACACAAGGCTTTACAAATTTCTATAAAAATCTTCGCTAGATACTGTTTTGGGAGGAGAATTCATGCTGAAGAACAAACAGGTGGGTATCTTGGGAACCGGGAATATGGGAGAGGCCCTGATCCATGGGCTTTTATATGGCCATCTCTGCCGGCCGGAACAAATCTTCTGTTCGGATGTGAGGGCTGAAAGACTGAAGGCCATTCGAGAAAAATACGGGGTGAAGTCGACCTCGCACAATGTGGAAGTGGTGAAGCAATCGGATATCGTCATCCTCGCCGTGAAGCCTCAGATCATGAAACAAGTCGTGGAGGAGATCGCGAAATATCTCGATCTCTCAAAACTGATTATTTCCATCGCCGCAGGGGTTCCATTGGATGCCATCGAAGCCTGTGCTCGAAAGGATTTGAAATTGATCCGGGTCATGTCCAATATCTGTGTTTCTGTCCGCGAAGGCGTCTCGGCCATTGCAGGGGGAAAGCATGCCCTGAAGGAAGACTTGATGATGGCGAAGACGATCTTCGATTCTGTTGGAAAATCGCTCTTCATCGAAGAAGACCTCCTCGACGCCGTAACCGGGTTAAGCGGAAGTGGACCTGCTTATATCTTTCTCATCATTGACGCCTTAGCCGATGCGGGGGTCAAGGTGGGCCTATCGAGGGATGATGCATTGATTCTGGCCCCTCAGACTGTTCTCGGGGCAGCGAAGATGTTGATCGAGACAGGGGAACATCCGGGGAAACTGAAAGATATGGTGACCTCTCCAGGAGGAACGGCCATTGCAGGACTTCATACCCTGGAAGAGGGTGGGCTGAGGACGACCCTGATCAATGCTGTGGAAGTAGCCACACAGAGGTCGAAGGCCTTGGGCGAAATGATGAAGAACGATCTGACCAGTAAATAAATTTTACCCCGTTAGAAAGCCCCGCTTCTCGCAGCGGGGATGATAGTTGTTCCTTTTTCAGCTCACACGGGGCTTAATGCCCCGTGTGAGCCTTCCCGTTAGAAAGTAGAAGATTTTCTAACGGGGTTCACTCCTTTGAGTGTTCTCATGGCTCAACAAGACGGATCCAGGACATTCGACATCATTATTATTGGCGGCGGCATCATGGGATCAAGCATTGCCTATCATTTAGCCAATGATGGATTCCCAGGTCGAATTGTCGTTTTTGAAAAGGATCCAACCTATGAATTCTCTTCCACAACGCTGAGCGCCGGCGGCGTTAGACAGCAATTTAGCACTGAGGTGAACATCCGAATCTCCAAGTATAGTATCGATTTTTACGAGAAATTTGATGAGATCATGGCAGTGGATGGGGAGAAGGCCCACTCCGAATTTCGACAGCGAGGCTATCTCTTTCTGGCCAATGAAAAAAATTGGCCTCTCATTAAGAGTCATTATCATTTTCAAAAAAGCATGGGGGCGGCTGTTGAACTTCTCTCCATCGAAGAGGCTTTGAAGATCGTTCCCAATTTGAACCCTGAGGGCTTGGTGGGCGCATCCTTTGGCCGAAAAGACGGTTACCTGGACCCTTACGGAACGCTTCAAGGATTTATTAAGAAAGCTCGGAGCATGGGTGTCCGTTATGTCCATGATGAGGTCACCGGGGTGTTGAAGGGGGGTTCCAGGGTCACCGGAGTCACAGCGCGGAAAGGCGACAAATACACCGGAGCTGTTGTGGTGAATGCCGCTGGTCCATGGGCGGCTGAGGTTGGAAAGATGGCCGGCGTAGACCTCCCCGTCGATCCTGTCCGGAGAATGGTTTTCGTCTTTCAGCCCTCTGAAATCTTCGGCTACGATCTTCCCCTCGTGATCGATGTGAGTGGCCTTTATTTTCGTCATGAAACTGGAAAAATCATTATGACAGGGATGTCCATTTTGGAGGAGCCTCCAGGCTTTAACTTTAAGGTGGACAATTCCTTCTTCAACCAAACGATGTGGCCGATCCTCGCTGACCGTGTCTCCGTTTTTGACCGACTTAAATTGATCAAAGGATGGGCTGGTCTCTATGAAGTGAGCCGGCTCGACAGCAATGCCCTTCTTGGGAAGCATCCTGGACTCGAAGGATTTTATATGGCCATCGGCTTCAGCGGTCATGGATTTCAGCAAGCTCCTGCTGTGGGAAAGGCGATGTCCGAGTTGATTCGTCTGGGTCGATACCAAACGATTGATGTGAGCCCCCTCAACTATGAGCGGGTCCACACGGGGAAATTGGTGATCGAAGAAGAAGTGGTTTGAAGGTGCAAGCAATGCCTCTTATCCTGTCTCGAAAAGATTTGAGACAACTTCTCACAATGGCCGATGTCATCGATGCGGTGGAAAGAGGATTCCGAGAGTATAAAGCTGGAAAGTGCGCCGTCCCGGTGCGGATGCCTGTGAAAATTGAAAAAGCAGAAGGAGTTTTCCTTTTTATGCCTGCTTATTTGGAAAAGGAAGCTTTCTTTGGGACCAAAATCGTTTCTGTTTTTCCAAGGAATATAGAGAAGAAATTGTCAACCATCCAGGCTGCCTATTTACTGAACGATCCGACAACTGGAGAACTTCTTGCCCTTATGGATGGAATTCTCTTGACCGCCATGCGGACGGGTGCCACCTCAGCTTTGGCAACAAAATACCTTTCTCGAAAGAACTCTGAAACCCTTGGGATCATCGGTGCAGGCGCGCAGGCACCCTTTCAGGCTGAGGCGATTTCAAAGGTTCGGCCCATTCACAGAATGCTTGTGTATGACAAGGATCGAAAGATTGCTGAAAATTTCTCTGGAACCGTCTCGAATAGCCTTCGAATCCCTGTTCATGTGATGGCCTCGCCCCGGGATGTGGTCGTTGAGTCTGATATCCTGGTCACTGTGACGACCTCTACCACTCCGGTTTTTGATGGTCGCCACCTCAAAGGGGGGACGCATATTAATGCAGTCGGGGCTTATACCCCGGAGATGCGGGAGCTGGATGATTTTACGATCGGGAAGTCGAAGATTGTCGTCGATACCTATGAAGGCTGCATGGCTGAAGCGGGTGATCTGCTGATTCCGATTCACAATGGGAAGCTCTCCAAAGAAAACATCTACGCTGATCTGGGTGAAATTGTCCTTGCACAAAAACCTGCTCGGACCGGGGATGATGAAATCACTCTGTTTGAATCCGTTGGATTTGCGCTTGAAGACTTAGTGGTCGCCTCTCTCGCGTACGGAAGAGCGAGTGAAAAAGGAGTGGGGCTCAAATTCACACTTGTTTAAGCTTCTTGAAGAAAAAATAACCTCGATGGAGTTTGCCAGGAAGGATCTGGTTGTTGCCCAAAGGATTTACCAGAAAGCGATTCGGGAAGGTAAAGGCCAACGGGTTAAGATGTTCTCATGTTAATTAATGAAGAGGCTTTCTCGGTTGGTTAAATGATAGAAGTTTAGATTGTAATGAGAAAACGACCTCGACTTGAAATCTCACCTTATAATATTTCCCTCTATTTTGAAATGAAATGATTTATAATGGATATGATCTTATCGAGCAGGTTACTCCCCTATGGAAACAATGTTGAAAGAAGAACTCATAGGTAGGGCTTTTGAAGAGCTAGAAAAATTTCTTAAGGAACGGGTCACCCAATCTCCTATCCATCGGATGGCTTACAGTCGAGACTGGAGCCCTCGTGAAAGTGACGTGGCTAACCTTCCTGAGATCGTTGTTATTCCAAAGACAACGGAAGAGATGGTTCGAATTACACGAATTGCCTTGCAATATGGAATTCCTATTGTTCCATTTGGTGGGGGGACAGGAATGGGGGGAGGTACAGCGGCCTGGAAGGGTGGCATCATGGTGGAAACAAAGGGGATGAATCAGGTACTAGAAATTGATGAACAAAATTTTGCTGTCACTGTTCAGGCCGGAATCACCATCTGGGAACTCAATGAGGTACTGGCCCGCAAGGGGCTTTGGCTTCCTCATCAGCCCGAATCAAAAAGAAGTTGCACGATCGGCGCCAGCATTGCTTGTGATAACGATTCCACGTTTGGCCTTCGTTATGGGAAGATCAAAGACTGTTTGACCAACGCCATGATTGTGACCGGACGGGCTGAAGCCGTTCGAGTAGGCCAAAGGAAATGTTCTTTCTCATCCACGGGGTATAAGCTCCTCGATCTATTAATAGGCTCAGAAGGTACGCTGGGAGTTATCACCGAAGCCACCCTTCGGATAGTCCCTTTGCCCAAAGTTCGACAAGTCCAGGGGTTTTTCTTTAAATCTTTGAATGAATCGGCAAAGGCTTTGGAGCAGTTGTTGTCAGCCGGCCTCACCGTTGAATCGGCTCACCTCAATTGCCGACACCGTCTTCACTTTTATACCCATACTTACCGTGAAAGATTTGGCCGTGAACCGAACGTTCCGGACTGGGCTGAAGCTATTTTATTTTTGTCCTTTGCCGGAGATGAAGAGGTGGTGAAATTCAATGTCGACAGGGCTACCCAAATCCTTACAAAAGAGTTTCATTCCCAACTTATACAGGAGGAGGAGATAGTTGAGGGGTGGTGGGATTCGAAACACCGCCTTGAATTCATTCCTTTTAAACAAAAATGGCCTGACAGTCAGCGGAAGAAGAAATTTGGATCCGCAGATGTCGGTTTGCCGGTCGGGCGATTGGATGAGGGATATTGTTATTATGTCGACCTTGCCAAGAAGTGGGATCAGGAGATCCTTGGGATGACCGTTTATAATGAGTCACCCAACAAAACGACAGCCTCCATCAGTTTTGCAGTCTTCGTCGATGATTCGAATGAGGAGTCCGTCAGGAAGTTTTATCAATATGTGAGAGAGATGAGTGAAATGGCCATCAAGTTAGAAGGGACGATGAGCAGCTATATTGGCGATGGGGATCGTTTAGGAGGATTCAATCAGCTTGAACATGGACTTTCGCTTGAATATATGCGGCGAATCAAAGAGGTATTCGATCCCAAAAATATCATGAACCCAGGGAAAAAATTTGAATCTCATTGGATTAGGAAGGATCCCAATGAATAGGATCGAAGAATTATCGGCATATCAAGATGACATTTACACTTGTAACCGAACACGCTGCGGTTTCTGCAGAGAAGAATGCCCTGTGTATAAGGTAAATCGTTATGAGACCTTCAGTTGTAGGGGTAAGATGCTTGTGGCTCGTGGGCTTATGGAAGGGCTTCTAAACCCTTCAAAAGAGATGGCAGAGACTCTAAACCGATGCCTTCTCTGTGGATACTGCCAGGCACGCTGTGCTCTGAAGAATATAGATATCATCATGGCCATGCGCCAACACATGGTCCAAAAAGGTTTGCCTGCCCAGATTCATCGAGAGAACACAAATAAGATCCTCAGGGAAGGGAAGCTTTTCGACACACAGAAGCTGATCAAACGGCAAGGGGATACTCCGTTTTATGTTGGATGTTTATATCGCTCAAGGGGGGAAGAATTATCTACCATCTTCTCGGTATGTGAGCGGCTCGATCTTCATCCTAGGGTAGGAGCAGAGGCATGTTGTGGGTATATTGTAGAGGCAACCGGGTTCTCCCATGAGTTTGAAGAAGCTCAGGTTCGTTGCAAAGAGAATATGGTTGCCCAGGGAGATAAACCCCTATTAACCTTATGTCCCACCTGTACCATTACTTTAAAGGAAAGATATGGGTTACCCGTTCATCATGCCATTTTGGCGGTTCATCAAAAATTGAAACAGCCTGAAATGGCAAAAAAAATAAAACCCTTGGATCTTTGTGCTACTTACCACGACCCATGTCATCTGGGTAGAATGTTGGGCATCTTTAAAGAGCCGAGAGAGATACTTCAGCAATTAGGAGTCGAAATAATAGAAATGGAGCATAATCGATACTTCTCGACGTGCTGTGGAGGGGGGGGAGGCCTTACAATGGTAGATGATGGCCTCTCTATGGAGATTTCTAAGAACCGGTTACGAGATGCCATTGATGTGGGTGTAAATACGATCGTGACGGTCTGTCCAACTTGTGAAACCGTATTGGGCAGAGGAGCATTAAGGCTGCTAAATGAAACCGGTGAAGATATGGAAGTGTTAAATCTTTGGGATTTATTAGATCAATCATTGCAATTCGGAGGTTAACGATGAAAGGGTATGCTGGAAAATTACTGAGGGTGAATCTTTCAAATGGCAAAGTATCTAAAGAAGAGATTTCTGATTCTATGAAGAGAGATTTTATGGGAGGGCGGGGATTTGCTATAAAACTCTTATGGGATGAAGTAAAACGCGTTGATCCTTTGTCTGAAAAGAACAAGATCATCTTCTCTACGGGTCCCCTGAGTGGGCAGTTACTTCCCAGTTCGGGGAAGATGGTCATTGCCTCAAAGAGTCCGCTTACAGGCGGTTATGGGGATGGAAATATTGGCACCATGGCATCGGTCTATCTGAAAAAGGCAGGCTATGATGTCGTGGTTGTAGAGGGAAAATCAGAGAAACCCTGTTATCTGTCGATTGAAGATGAGAACGTCAAGATTGTTGATGCTTCCGACCTGTGGGGTAAGAATACGTTTGAAGCTCAAGACATCCTCGAAAAAAAGCACGGAAGGAATTCAGGGATCCTTCTCATCGGCCCCGCGGGAGAAAACCTGATCCGTATTTCAACCGTCATGTCCCAGAAAGGAAGAGCTGGAGGGCGACCCGGAATGGGCGCTGTGATGGGGTCTAAGAAGCTCAAGGCCCTGGTTATAAAGGGGACCGGAAATGTTTCCAACTTCGACGATAACAAACTGAGAGAGCTGGGTAAAAAGGGATACGAAGAGATCAAGGGAAAAGAGAGTTATGACTTCTGGATGAGACAGGGAACGATGCAGGCTTTTGATTGGTGCAATGAAAATGCCTGCCTCCCCACCTATAATTTTAAGGAAGGGGTTTTTGAGTTTTCAAAGGAAATGGATGGTCATGTGCTCGAAAAACTCAATATTGGTCGTAAGGGATGTCCCATGTGTAGCATGCAGTGTGGCCATATCATCAAGGATTCAAGCGGTCAAGGTGCAGAATTGGATTACGAAAACGTTGGGATGCTGGGACCCAATATCGGTTTGGGAAGTCTGCCCCAGGTGGCTTTGTTGAACCGGTTGGCTGACGAGTGGGGTCTGGATACAATTTCTCTGGGGAGTTGTATTGGCTTTCTCATGGAAGCCTCAGAAAAAGGATTGATAAAGGAGAAGGTAAGGTGGGGAGATTTTGAAACGGCCCAGAAACTGGTCACGGAGATTGGAAGGGGAGAAGGACTTGCAAAGATTGTTGTGGGGGGAGTTCGAGGCGCTTCAGAGACGATTGGAAAAGGATCACACCGTTGGGCAATGCATGTCAAAGGGTTGGAAATCTCGGCTTACAATTGCCATGCCTGTCCCGGAATGGCACTCTCTTTTGGAACCTCTCCCATTGGTGCCTCCCATAAAGATGCCTGGATCATTGCTTGGGAAATATCGACCGATCGATTCTCCTATGGTAAGGAGAAGGTCGAAAAGCTTATTGAGTTTCAACGACTTCGGGGAGGGTTTTTTGAATCTGCAACCGTGTGCCGCCTCCCCTGGGTGGAGGTGGGTTTTGGGCTTGACCGGTACCCAGAATACCTTGAAGCGATTACAGGAAGTCGTATGACTTGGGAAGATCTCTATGAGATGGGGGATCGTATCTATGCCTTGATCCGCGCATACTGGAAGAGAGAGATCCCTCAATTCGGTCGGAAGTGGGACTATCCGCCTGATCGCTGGTTTGAGGAGCCTCATTCTGGAGGAAAGATGAAAGGGGTAAAGGTCGACAGGGAAAAGTATGAGCAAATGCTCTCTTGGTATTATGAACTTCGGGGTTGGGATCAAAATGGAATCCCTTTGAAGGAGACCCTCGATCGTTTAGGGCTGAAAGACGTTTCAAAGGAGATCATGGGGCAAGTTGGCTGAGCTTAAGTTTTTCGGCTACCTAGCAGACATCGTCGGCGCCCGGGCAAAAGAGATGAGTTTGGAGAAGCCCGTAGCTTTGAGGGAAATTTTGCCATCCCCTTTTCCTGAAAAGAATATCATCATCCTCATCAACCAGAAAGTAGGCAATCTGGACAGCTTGATTAAAAATGAAGATTCAGTTGTCTTGATGCCCATCCTATCAGGAGGATAAAGTCTCTATAAACCCCCTGATATTTTCAAGGCCTTGGGATTTGGTATTATAAAACGACACCCTTCAGACCCTCTGGAAAGCTATCCCATCAATCAGATAAACCCGACACCCTTCCTTTTTCATACCCTACTACTCAAAGTGGAACAACTTTTTCCCTCACCATAAACTCTGCCTTTTCGTATAAAAATTTGACACAAATCATTCTGATTAATGTAAAATGGATACGGTGAGGCGACCGGATCAGGGTAAAATTCGCCTTTCCAACTCAGAGAATTGAGAGGTGATTTGCATGATGAAACAGAGTCCCAGCTACGAAGATTTAAAACAGAAAGTCACTGACCTGGAGGGGAGATTAAGAGAATATGAGAACAGAGGGGCTGAGCAGCATATCCAGGAGGTGACGAAACGACTGGAAAAAATTGCCGAGATGGGTGACGACGGCATTATTGTCTTCGATGAGGATTACCGGATTGAGTTTGCCAATGCCGTGGCTTCCGAAATCACCGGATATGCGAAAGAACGATTAACCGGGATGGATTTTCGTCGCCTCTTAAGCGAGAGGGATATCGGTTATCTTGACCAGATGCATTCCAAAGTGGGAATCGATGAGAGCAAACGGGTCTGTACGGAGATGGAAGTTATGACTGAGAAAGGTATGAAATGGGATGCCGAGGTCTGCATCACTATTGCCAAAGGGGAAAAAGGCGGGGTGAAAACCTATGCCTATCTGAGGGATATCACACAGAGAAAACGAATGGAGAGGGAGATTCGTGAGGCCACAAAGCGATTTGAAAAGATGGCTGAGATGGGAGAGGATGGGATCATTGTCTTTGACGAAGATTCCCGAATCGAATTTGCGAACCAGATGGCCTCGGAGATTCTTGGTATTTCAAAAGAACAGATTCTCGGAAGAGAATTCTTCTCTCTCATTGGCAAAAGAGATGAAGAGTTCTTAGAGGAGATGGTGATGCGAGGAGAGGGGTTGGGTCAGAAGGTCTGCACGGAGATGTCCATTCGACCTCCTAAAGGTCAGGCAATAGAGACAGAGGTCTGTATCGCTCCTACTCGTTCCGATGATGGCAGGATGAAGACGTATGCCTACATCCGGGATATTACGGAAAGAAAGAAGTTTGAGAGGGAATTGAAGGAATCCGAGGAGAAATTTCGAAACCTCTTCGAGAGGGTACGGCATGGTCTCTTCATCAGTTCGAAGGAGGGTAAATTTATTGACTGCAATCAAGCCCTTTTGGATATGGTCGGTTATGAGAACAAGGAGGAGTTCTTAAACATCGACATTGCGAAGGATCTCTATGTGAATCCGGGGGACCGAAGAAAATTTCAGAGGCTGACCGAAGAGCAGGGATTTGTGAAAGACCTTGAAGTCGAATTCAAAAAGAAAACAGGCGAGAAGATCACCGTCCTCCTCACCGCTCATGAAAAGCGGGATGAGAAGGGAAAGATCACCGGGTATGAAGGCCTCAATACCGACATCTCCGAACGGAAGAGGATGGAGAAAGAATTGAAAGAGGCAAATGAATTCTTGATGAACTTGATCGAAAGTTCTGTCGACGGAATTATTGTTACCGATATGAAAGGCGATATCCTCATCTTTAACCGAGGGGCGGAAAATATTCTGGGTTACAAAGCAGAGGAAGTCGCCGGAAAGATGAATATACGAAGCATCTATCCGCCCGGAGTCGCTAAAGAGGTGATGGAGAAATTGAAAAGCTCTGATTATGGGGGGATGGGGAAATTGACCTCCTTCCCCCTCGTCCACCGCAGAAAAGATGGAGAGTTGATCGAAGGAGACCTTTCGGCTTCTTTGATCTATGATGAGAACGGGAAGGAGATTGCAAGCGTGGGCATCTTTAAAGATCTCCGGGAGCGGTTGAGGATCGAGAGAGAACTCCGGGAAATGCAGCAGGCCCTCCTCCAATCTGAGAAACTGGCGGCCATGGGAAAGCTTACCTCCCAGATCGCCCACGAGTTGAATAACCCCATCTATGGTATCATGAATACCTTGGAACTTCTAAAAACCGAGGTTCCTCCGGAGAGCAAAAGAAGGAGAATTTTGGAATTATCCCTCTCCGAGACCCAAAGGCTTGCCGAAATGCTCAGGAACATGCTCAGTTTCTCCAAGCCCGAAGAGGAGAAGAGAAGGCCTGTCAAAATCAATGAGTTGGTGGAAGGAATCCTCTTGGTGATGGAGAAACAGATGAAGGAATCGAATATTAAGGTGGAGACTTATTTTGACGAGACCCTTCCCGAGGTGATGGCGTCCACCAACCAGATGAGACAAGTCATGCTGAACCTATTAAAGAATGCAAAGGAAGCGATGCCAAAGGGAGGGAGCTTGACCGTTCGAACGAGCCTGGAGGATCATAAAGTGATGGTCGCTATCCAAGACACTGGCGTCGGCATCCCAGAAGAACTGAGAGACAAGATTTTTGAGGCTTTTTTTACCACCAAACAGAAAGTGAAGGGCGTCGGGCTCGGCCTTTCGGTCTGTTACGGAATTATTAAAGATCATGGGGGAGAGATCAGAGTGGAAAGCGAGGTGGATAAAGGCACGACCTTCACCATCCTTCTCCCTATGTCATCGCATGAGGGTGTTTGAGATTTTCATACCCTACCCCTCTATCCCCCAAATGCGCTCTAGAAGCCTCTGGAGTCCAAGGTTACCCTCCACCTTCTTCATTCCAAAAAAGGTTCTTGGTTTCGTTTTCTTGACAAACTATTTTGGATACAGTATACATTCATGGAAGGGTTTCAAACGAGCCGGTTTCCAATGCATTGGGACCGGTGGGGTGGAGAACGGGAAGGGGATCGTCTTCTTAAAATAGGAAGGAGGAATCGGCAATGAAAGAGAAAGGGATCGTGTCTATGTCGGAGGATAAGCAAATCTATGAACCCTCGGACGCGGTAAAGCTCAAGGCCTACATCAAGAATCTGGACGAATACCAAAAACTATATCAGCGTTCTACCAAGGACCTGGAGGGATTTTGGGGGGAATGTGCAGACCAACTCGACTGGTATAAGAAATGGGATAAAGTCCTGGAATGGGATTTCACGAAACCAGAGGTGAAATGGTTCTTGGGTGGGAAGTTGAATGCCAGTTATAACTGCCTGGACCGACATCTTAATAGTTGGAGAAGCAACAAAGTAGCTCTCATCTGGCAGGGGGAACCTCTCGAGGAGAACAGATTCTTTACGTATCAGCAACTTCATTACCATGTATGCAAGTTTGCCAATGTGCTGAGGAAGTTTGGAGTGAAGAAGGGGGATCGAGTCTCCATTTATCTCCCCATGATCCCAGAACTCCCCATTGCCATGTTAGCCTGTGCCAGGATCGGAGCCATTCATAGCGTCGTCTTTGGAGGGTTCAGTTCCGAAGCCCTTCGGGACAGGATTAATGATTGTGGCTCAAAAATCCTGATCACGGCAGATGGTTACTATCGCAACGGAAGGATTGTTCAGAACAAAGTGAGTGCCGATGATGCCCTTAAAGACTGTCCCGGTGTGGAAAAGGTGGTGGTGGTCAGAAGGTTAGGGATTGATGTCCCTTTTACGAAAGAGAGGGATGTCTGGTGGCATGAGGAGATGGCGAAGGATGACGTCGGACTTGCTTCTGAACCTGTGGCCATGGATGCCGAAGACATCCTTTTCATCCTGCACACGAGCGGAAGTACAGGGAAACCAAAAGGGGTCATCCACACCACAGGAGGATATCTCCTCTTTGTTCTCCAGACCCTGAAGTGGGTCTTTGATATTAAAGATGAAGATGTCTTCTTCTGCACCGCAGACATTGGATGGGTGACGGGTCACAGTTATGTCGTCTATGGTCCCCTTGCCCTCGGAGCAACAAGTTTGATGTTTGAGGGGGTGCCCACTTATCCCAAACCGGATCGATTCTGGGAGATCGTGGAGCGATACAAAGTGAGCGTCTTCTACACGGCCCCCACTGCCATTCGGGCCTTAATGAGAGAGGGTGATGAGTGGGTAAAAAAGAGAGGGATCTCCAGTTTGAGAATACTCGGATCGGTGGGAGAGCCCATCAACCCGGAAGCATGGAGGTGGTATTTTAAGAATGTCGGCCAGGAGAGGTGCCCCATCATGGACACCTGGTGGCAAACAGAGACCGGAGGGTTTCTGATCAGCCCCCTCCCGATCACCCCCCTCAAACCCGGATCCGCCACTTTTCCCTTTCCCGGTGTCGTTCCGAAGGTGCTTCGAGAGAATGGGAGCGAGTGCCAATTAGAAGAAGGGGGTTCCCTGGTCATTTCCCAGCCCTGGCCCGGGATGTTGAGGGGATTCTGGAACGATACGGAGCGGAAGCGATTCAAAGAGACTTATTTTAGCGTCTTCCCCGGTCATTACTTTACAGGGGATGGGGCCAAGAAGGATGAGGATGGTTATTTCTGGCTGATGGGGAGGATCGATGATGTGATCAATGTGTCGGGTCATCGGATCGGAACAGCTGAAGTGGAAAGCGCTCTGGTCTTACACCCTTCAGTTGCAGAAGCAGCCGTCATTGGAATTCCCCATGAGGTAAAGGGGCAGGGGATCTATGCTTTTGTTACATTGAAGGCCGGGATCAAGAGCAGCGAAGAGTTGCGGAAGGAGCTTTTAGCCCATGTCCGAAAGGTCATCGGCCCCATTGCAACACCGGATAAGCTCCAATTTGCGGATGCCCTTCCCAAGACGCGGAGTGGCAAAATCATGAGAAGAATTTTGAGGAAGATTGCAGAGGGCAAGATCGAGGAATTAGGCGATACCTCGACCCTTACCGATCCCAGCGTTGTGATTCAGCTGGCAGGAGAAAAATTGTAAAAAGGCATCTCTCCAAACCGTTCTTCACACCCGGCTCGCCGGATAAGGAATGAGGACGACCTCGTCGAAGGTCTCTCCTCTAGCACAACATAGGTAAGGAGGTTATGGTTTTTCATGGAAAAGGTGATAGCAATGCCAATTACTGAAGAAGCGATCAAGATAAGGGATACCACCGGCAACCCGGCATCGCTCGGCCTGGTGGGGTTTGGTATGACGACCGTGCTTTTGAACCTGCACAATGCAGGATTTATCGCACTGGGAACAATGATCCTGTCGATGGGGATTTTTTACGGAGGGATCGCTCAGGTAATCGCAGGAATTCTCGAATGGAAGAAAAACAACACCTTCGGGGCCACCGCCTTTACGTCCTATGGCCTCTTCTGGCTCTCGCTGGTGGGGTTGATTGTTCTAGCAAGAATCGGATGGGGGGAAGCATCGGACGGCATGGCCATGGCCTCTTATCTCTTCCTATGGGGCATATTTACAGCCTTCATGTTTATTGGTACATTGAAGCTCAACCGGGCCCTTCAATTTGTTTTCGGATCCTTGGCCCTGCTCTTCTTTCTTCTGGCCGCCGGCGATATCACCGGAAGTGCCACCCTGAAGAAGATCGCTGGTTACGAAGGGATTGTCTGCGGGATCTCCGCCATCTACACGGGCCTAGCACAAGTGCTGAATGAAGTCCATGGAAAGACACTGATTCCCCTGGGGCCCGAGAAATAAACCCTTCGAATCAAGACCGGGACGATCAAGAAGTTGGCCTCGATGTTAACCTTGTCCATAGCGAAGCTGAACTCGCTTCCGAAAAAAGAGAGAAACCGAATTTATCTAAAACTGGTTCCTCCGTCAATCTTCGAACGCTTTCAGATCAATTCCAAGACTCTGCTCAACAAGCACAGAGAGAGAGTCGTCCAAGGAATCTTTCCCACCGATGAGAATCTTGGATGCATTGAGGTGAAATACAGGTACGGGGACAAGGACTGCATCTTCTCTTGTCAGGTTTCTCTAGAAGCCTTTATGCAAAGCCTCCACCTCGACTTCCTGATTATCAATGACCCTTTTTCAGAGAGGTATAATATCGATGTTGATGAATCTGGAAGGGATACCTTGTTTGGCACTCGGTCAAGAAATATTCCAGAAGAGATTCGGGCAATGCAGGCAGGTCTTGCTCCTGGTATGGTGAGGAAGGGTTTGCATTTGATGAGAGAATTCGTAAAATGTTTGGAGATATTCATGGGAGAGCTGAATAAGAAGACCATCACGAATCGGGGTCTTTTTTACCACAATGCCATTTTATGGGAAAAGTATGGATTTACCTATTTCAAAGGTCTCAAGCTTATGGAGCAGGTCGACAAGGAATTCCGACCCGGGGGCTTGCTTTTTGAAAGGTTGGATGGTTCTACTCCTTTCCGCAGAAAAGGGGCAGAGCAGACCGTTCGCACAAGGAGCTGGGCGATCTATGATGGCCTCTATGCGGATGCGCTGGATGAGGAGTGGGGAAGCCCTCTCATGTATAAGATGGCGGGAAAGGATTTTAAAGTCAATACATTCCCCGACCAGATTTATTAATTGAACTAAGAAAATGTCAAATTTCAAAATCCAAATTTCAAATGAATGACAAAGTTCAAAATTAAAATGTTCTTAGAGTTACCTTCAATAGGCAAGGCAGGTAAATGTCAAATCGGTAACAAATGACTCAATGGTAATACGTTTGATATTTGAACTTTGGAATTTGGAGTTCATTTGAACTTTGGCATTTGACATTAGTTTCATCTATCGGAAGGTCATCTCCATTTCATAGACTCCTTCTTCTCTCCTCTTCTTGGTGTCGAACCCCATCTTCTCAAAGAGATGGAGCATCGTTCTGTTTTCAACCAGCACCTCCGCATAAAATCCCAGAAGACCCTGCCGTTTGGCTAGGTACGTGAGGGTGGAAAGCAATTCCATACCGACCCCTTTATTTTGATATTCGTCTCTCACGGCGAAACCTACCTCTGCGGTATGGGCCTTTTCGATCAAGGCGTACTGTCCTACTCCGACGGTGATCTCCTTTTCCCCTTGAGAAATAATGGCCAGGATCACCAGTTGTTGCGTATAATCGATGGCAACAAATTGTTGCAGACGTTCGTGAGGCATATCTTTTCTCACCGAGATGAACCTTCGATAGAGGCTATTGTCCGAGAGGGAATAGAAAAAATCTTTTAATAAGGGCTCGTCACTGATCTTCACCGGTCTGAGGAGAATCTCCAACCCTGATTTGGTTGTCCGATGGGTTTCGAGATGTTCTGGATATTCTCCTCTCTTTCCAGGGACGAAGGCCTGATCCCGATAGATGAGATTCAACTTTTTCGCCTCTTCAATCAACCCCGACCTGAATTCTGGATGGGCAATGGCAATCAATTCCATAGCCCGCTCCCGAATATTCTTCCCTTTTAAATAGGCGATCCCGTATTCTGTGACGACATAGTGGACGTCCCCCCGATGGAGGGACACTCCTGCCCCCTCTGTAAGAAAGGGCACAATCCTCGAAACCGTTCCACCCTCTGCTGTGGACGGCATCGCCAGGATGGTCTTGCCATTTCGGGCCAGGACAGCGCCTCTCATAAAGTCAGCCTGTCCACCGATCCCGCTGTAGAATAACTTTCCAATGGACTCTGCTGTGGCCTGCCCTGTCAAATCAATCTCGAGGGCCGAGTTAATGGCGGTCATATTTTCATGCTGAGCGATGATGAGAGGGTTATTGGTATAGTCGATTGTCCTAAATTCAATGGCCGGGTTGTCATGGATATATTCGTAGGTTTCCTTTTTTCCCATACAGAAGGAAGCCACGGTTTTTCCACGATTGATGCTCTTTTTGGTGTTGTCGATCACATGGCTTTTCATTAATTCCATAATCCCATCGGTGAGAAGTTCTGAATGAACGCCCAAGTGCTTCCTGTCATGAAGATTGGAGAGGATGGCATTAGGGATGCTTCCATACCCCACCTGAATGGTCTCTCCATCGCGGACAAGACGGGACACATATTTCCCAATCTGCTGAGCAATTTCGCTATCCGCTTCAGAAACATATTCTAGTATTGGTTCGTCATAGGGGATGATGAAATTCACATCCTTGATATGGATGAACCCATCGCCGTGAACCCGGGGCATCGAGGCGTTGACCTGTGCGATCACCAACGCGGCTTTCTCTGTGGCGGCTTTAACGATATCGACGCTCACTCCCAGACTCATATAGCCATGATCATCCGGAAGGGAGGTCTGAATCAGGGCGACATCGATAGGGACGAGACCTCGGTCAAAAAGATCCGGGACATTCGACAAAAAGATGGGCGTATAGTCTGCTAACCCATTGTTCACAGCCTCCCTGGTGTTCTTTGCTATGAAAAAGGAGTTGTGGCGGAAATTTCGTTTAAACTTCTCATCGGCATAAGGAGCGATGCCAAGCGTCCAGACATGAAGCACTTCAGCATCGAAAAACGCTGTGGGATGTGACTCCACGTACCGGATGAGAGCCCGGACAAGATATTGAGGCTCGCCACACCCGGTTCCAATGAAGATTCGATTGCCCCGATGGATATGGCTGAAGATCGAGTCCTCAGATCCAAATTTTTCTGGATAGGTTTTTTTAAATTCATTCATCCTTGTCGGTTCCATCATGGTAGCCTCCTCCCATTGATTATCATATCAAATTTTTGGGAAAAGAGGCCCCAATTTTTTCTAAAAAAGAAGGTTTCAATGATAAAAGTTTGCTGATATAATAAATAAAACACCTTCAATGGGGATACCCTTTGTTTTACTCAACTCGATCAAGACTCATCATCAGTTTTCTTGGGGTGGCTTTTTTGGTATGCGCCGTTGCTCTTATTGTTGGCGGTCAGCTCCTCTATAAATCCGTCCTCAATGAAGCCTATAACCGTGTCCGTTTAGACCTCAATGCCGCACGGGAGATCTATCTGACCCGCGTCAAGGGAGTGAGGGTCGCTCTCAACATCACCACCCTGGGACCGGTATTCCGCTCAGCCCTTGAGAAAAAGGATGCCCAAAAATTGGTTGGCCTCGTCACCAATGTGGCTCAGCAGACGGAATTAGATTTTGCAGGGATTGTAACGAAAGACGGCAAAACGCTTTGCAGGATTGGACCCAATTCGATGCCCAAGGAGAATAGTCCACCCAATCCCATTGCCAACTTAGTCCTTCAAAAACAGATCGGGATTTTCGGGACAGTCGTTCTGAGCAACGAATTTCTTTTTTCAGAGAATCCGGAACTCGCCGAGCGATCGAGAATGAAATTGCTTCCCACAAAGAGAGCCACGCCGCGACCGGAGAGCGAGGAGCTCTCCGGGATGGTTCTTGCCGCTGCTGTTCCGGTCTTCGATTCCGGTCATCTTCTAGGTGTCCTCTACGGAGGGATTCTTCTGAATCGAAGTGAGGAGATCGTGGATCGGGTCCGGGACACGGTGTTTCAGCATGAAATCTATAATGGCCGGAGCATTGGTACAGCTACGATTTTTCTGAAAGATATTCGCGTCTCCACCAATGTTCTCAATCCTGATGGAAGCCGAGCGATTGGAACCGTGGCCTCTGAGGAGGTGACCAAATATGTCCTGACTGAGGGGAATAAGTGGACGGACCGTGCCTTTGTGGTCAACGATTGGTACATCACTGCCTATGAGCCCATCGAGGATATCTTTGGTACGAAAGTTGGAATGCTCTATGTGGGGGTATTAGAGGCGAAGTATGCAGATGTCCGATGGAAAGCGCTTTCCGTTTTCATACTGATCACGATGGCCGGGATGGTCTTTGCCATTGGCCTGGGATACATTATTGCAGACAAGATCAGTCGACCTGTCCAGCAGCTCACCAAAGCCAGCATTCAGGTCTCCCAGGGGAATCTTACACCTGAGATTGGGCCGATCTCAAATAGTGAGATCGGTGTCCTCCAAAAAACTTTTAAACAGATGCTTGCCTCGATCCAGGAAAGAGATCAGCGACAGAGGGAAGAGAGTGAAAGTAAATTACTCCAGTCCGAGAAACAGGCCAGTGTTGGTAAACTTGCGGGTGGCGTAGCCCATGAGATTAACAATCCCCTCACCGGCATCTTTACGTTTACGCACATGCTTCTGAAGCGAAAGGATATTCCCGAGGAAGTCCGTCAGGACCTTGAAACCATTGCCCAGGAGACAGAGCGGGTTCGAAAAATTGTGAAGGGGTTGCTCGATTTCTCACGCCAGACAGAACTTGACCGGGAGCCAATGGATATCAACCGTCTTGTCCGTTATACTGTGTCACTGGTTGAAAATCAGGCGCTCATCAAAGGGGTAAGTTTGAACTTCGAACCAGGCGAAGGGCTTCCCACAATTACCTTGGACAGAAACCAGATGCAGAGTGTCTTACTCAATATCATTATCAATGCCCTCGATGCCACGGAGCCAGGCGGAAGTATTACCATTACGAGTGGTATTGGGGTATCCACGAGCAAGCCCGGACAAAACGGTATTGAAATTTTGTGTACGGATACAGGGTGCGGCATTTCTCCTGAGAACCTCAATAAGCTTTTCGACCCTTTCTTTACGACGAAAGACGTTGGACAAGGCACAGGTTTAGGTTTATCGGTATCCTATGGTATCGTTGAACGCCACGGAGGGACCATCTGGGTTCAGAGCAAGGTTGGGAAAGGAAGCACCTTTAAGGTCTGGCTGCCCATAGAGGAACAAAAGGGAGAAGATGAAAATATTAGTCGTGGATGACGATGCCATTGTGATCAAAAGCTGCAAACGCATCCTGGAGGCAGAGGGTCTGGAGGTCTCTACGGTTCCAAGTGCGGATGAAGCACTGGAGATGATCAAGAAATACGAGTTCGATCTTCTGCTAATTGATGTCAAGATGCCCAGACATGACGGGATGTTCCTCATGCGGGAGATTCTGAAAGTCATACCCGATATGCCGATCGTTGTCATGAGCGGCTATCCGACACCCGAGACCGTCTCTGATGTCCTGAAGTTAGGAGCCACTCAATTCATTCCAAAACCGTTTCGACCGGACGAACTGGTCAAAACCATTCGCCCGGTTCTTCAGAAGATTTTAAGTAAGAAGTCCTTCCCCACCGGGGCAGGATAGTGAAAAATGGAAATCCGAAATCCGAATATCGAAATCCGAAACAAATCCATTGTTTGGGAAATTCGGATTTTGAAAATTGGTGCTTGTTTCGAATTTCGTGCTTAGATATTCGAATTTTAAATCTGAATAGGGGGAAGCTATGGCTGAGAAGATGCTGATCATTGATGATGAGGAGATCGTCCTGAAATCCTGTCGGAAGATTTTTGAAGCAGAGGGGTTCGAAGTGACCACCACGGCGAATCCTCAGGAAGGGCTCACTCTCGTCGCGGGAAAAAATTTCGATGTGATCCTTGTAGACTGGATGATGCCAGGTTTTGACGGAATGGATGTGGTGGAGGAGATCGACAAGCGTTCGCCGGGCTCCTCGATTGTTATGATCAGCGGTTATCCCTCCGTGGGCCGTGCCACAGAAGCCATGAAGCGAGGGGCCATGGATTATCTCGCCAAACCCTTCAGACCCGAGGAGATCATCGAGGTTGTCAAAAAGGCGGTGAGGCGAAAAGTTACAGTAGAGACAAAAGTCATCGGAAGAGTTGAAAAGATCATGAAGTCCTGGCAATTTCCTATACCCACCTTGGAGGATAAGGCACCGAAGACGATTGCCGAGACAGTCGCTCAAACCGTGGGGGTAGCCAAGGCTACCTCACCATGGTTCACCGTTTTTGTCTTAGGTATTCTGGCAGGAGCCTACATCGGTTTTGGAGGTCTGCTCTCGACGGCAGTGACTTTCGATGCCGCAGCGAAATGGGGTCTGGGCGTGACAAAGATCCTGGGGGGAGCAGCCTTTAGCGTAGGCCTCATGCTCGTTGTCATTGCAGGAGCAGAGTTGTTTACCGGTAATAATCTGATGGTTTCAAGCGTCATGTCGAGAGAGATTACCTTTGGGACTATGGCAAAGAGGTGGGGTGTAGTCTTTGTTGCCAATTTCCTTGGATCGATCCTTGTCACCCTCCTTTTTTACTACTCCGGGCTTTGGAAGACCGGCGAGGGGGCCCTGGGTGTGGCGGCTGTGAAGATTGCTTATAGCAAAGTCAATCTTACTTTCAGCGAAGCCCTTTGGCGAGGAATTGGCTGCAACTGGCTCGTCTGCCTTGCCGTCTGGATGGCCCTTGCAGCTCGTCAAACCATTGGAAAGATCTTCGCCATCTTCTTTCCCATCATGGCCTTTGTCGCCATTGGATTTGAGCACAGCGTCGCCAATATGTATTTCATTCCCACAGGGATATTGTTGATGCGAGGGGCAGGGTTTTCTGGGATTCAGGGAATCGATCCCAACGTCCTCGGCTGGATCAATTTTCTATGGAAGAATCTTTTGCCTGTTACCCTTGGCAACATCATCGGCGGTGCGGTATTTGTTGGAATGAGTTACTGGGGTGCCTACCTTAGGCCCGTCAAAACGGCAAGCGCCAAGCAGTAACGTTTGATTTTAAATCATCCTGCATCAAAAGTTTAAATCCGATTAAGCGTTAATCCCTGCGTTCCCCCCTTTATTAAAGGGGGGGAACGCCGTCCCATAGACAGACCAGCCGGAATTGTCGAATAAACCGTCTCCGCTTTCCATCCAAGCTATCAAGTCTGGCTATTAGATAAGCCAATAACAAGAATGCCGCGAGAATACCCCTCTGCAGGCAGGCTGGGAAGGCTCCACTGCAGCGTCTATTTTTTCTATAAAAACGGTAAATTCTTAAAACTTGAATACACATTTTAAATATATATTTTTAAGTTTAAACAATAAATTCAATAAGTTAATAGAAAAATTATTTCCAAGAAAATTATTCTTGACAAACTGTAAATCTTATAGTAATAGAAAATTCTATAAATTCTGAAAAAGGAGAAAATTATGGAAATTCTAACAGTATCTCAAGCAGGCAAGTATTGTAGGGTCTCCCCCAAGACAATCATTAACTGGATCGATGCTGGACATCTGAAAGCCTATAAGACCGTGGGAGGGCATCGGAGAATTAAGCAAGAAGACTTAGATCAATTCTTGAAGGAGAAAGGAATGCCTCTACCAGAAGAGCCTAAGATAGAGGAGAAGAAGAAGATCCTTGTCGTGGATGATGACAAAATCATTGTCGAGACCCTTGTTCAAGCCCTCGAAGAGGATGAGTATGGATATGAGATGATTTCTGCTTCAGATGGTTTCGAGGCCGGACTCCAGGTCAATCATTTCAAGCCAGACCTCCTGATTTTAGACATCATGATGCCCGACATCAATGGATATGAAGTCTGTAAAAAGATCAAATCCAGTCCCGAAACGAAGGACATTAAAATCATTGTGCTCTCAGCCTATCTCGATGACGATGCCTTCAATCAGATGAAGGAGAATGGTGCAGATGCATGCTTTTCAAAACCGCTTCCCCTGGAGCAACTGAAATATGAAGTGGCCAAATTATTGGGATTGAAGAAATGATTCGTTTGAATCAAACCTTCCACCATTTTACAATTGGAGGTAAACCATGAGTTTAGAAGAAAACTTAAAGAAGAAAAGATTTATCGTCACCTCAGAAATTCAACCCCCCATCGGCACCGGTGTTCAGGATCTCATCAGGAATGTGGAGCGGATTCGTGGAAGAGTGGATGCTCTGACCGTTCCTGAACTAAAGATTGAGGGTTTGGTGACTGATACGATGGGAACCTGCCGGGCCCTAAAGGACCAAAAATTCGACCCCATCCTTCAGACCACAACCAGGGAGAAGAATCGGATTGACATTCAGGAGCACCTTCTGAGGGCCTCCGAGTCAGGGATTGAGAACATCCTTGCTTTTACCGAGGACTACCGTATCACTGGAGATAGCCTTCAGGAGATCATGTTCTTCCATGTCGATTCGGGAAAACTCTTCTCCGTGATTGAGAGCCTCCGCGAGGGACAAGACATTTCAGGGAAGGAGATTTCCGTTAAACCGAATTTCTATGTGGGTTCTGGCATCGACTCCAGTTGGGGTAAAAAGGTGCCCGATATGGAATTGAAGGAGATGGAGGAACTCGCCACTTTGGGCACTCAATACTTTCTTACCACGCCGGTCTTCGATCTCGATTCCTTCAAACAATTTATGGCAAAGGTAGGCCCGATTCGGATCCCGGTGATCGCAGAGGTGATTCTGGTGAGATCGGCAGAGATGGGTCTCTTCCTCAATAAGCATGTAAAACCCAATCTGGTGCCCAATCATATCATCGAGAAGCTCGCCAAAGCCCCAGATAAAGAGAAGGCCAGTATTGAGATTATCAGCGATCTTGTGAAAGGGCTGAAAGAACTCTGTCAGGGAGTCCACTTCATCCCAATCGGAGCAGAAGATCGAATTTCAAAATATCTCGATGCAGCAGAACTTTCGGCCCTCTAATATCGTTCCAAGAATCTGTCATTCTGAGGAGCAAAGCGACGAAGAATCTCAGTTTTAATATTGGATGTTTTTCAACTTAAGTAGAGATTCTTCGCTCCCTGGGGTCGCTCAGAATGACGAAATGGTAAACGGGTGGATTGATGCTAATTAGAAGGAGAAAATTTTCAGGCCATGAGTTCTAATGGAAATAAAAAAATCGGTGCAGCGTTAGTGGTGGGGGGGGGAATCGCCGGGGTACAGGCTGCTCTCGATTTAGCCAATTCAGGAATCAAAGTCTATCTTTTGGAGCGGTCCCCGGCGATTGGTGGGAAGATGGCCCAACTCGATAAGACGTTTCCGACCAATGACTGCGCCATGTGTATCGTCTCTCCCAAGCTGGTAGAGGCCGGTCGCCATCTCAATATTGACATCATCACCAATGCTGAGTTGGTCTCCTTGGAGGGAGAGGCTGGGTATTTCAAGGCAACCATCCAGAAACATCCCCGTTATGTGGATATGAAGAAATGTACTAGCTGCAACGACTGTGCAGAGGTCTGCCCTGTTTTACTTCCTAACAAATTTAATGAGGCACTGGATCAGAGAAAGGCAATCTACCGACCTTATCCCCAGGCCGTTCCCAATACCTATCTTGTGACCAAGAAAGGGACCAGCCCCTGCAAGCACACCTGTCCGGCAGAGACGAGCGCCCAGGGTTATATTGCCCTGATCCAGGCAGGTCGCTATAAAGAAGCCCTCGATGTGGTCAAAGAGTACAACCCCTTTCCAGCCTCCGTTGGACGTGTTTGTAATCATCCCTGTGAGGAGAAATGCAATCGAGGGAAGCTTGATACTCCGGTAGCCATCTGTTCTCTTAAGCGTTTTGTCGCTGATTGGGTCTATGAGCATCGGGACGAATTGAAAAAAGAGGAAGAAAAGGAAAAGGTTGTCCCAAAGGACGAACCGGAACGGCCCGAAGCGAAAATAGCAATTATCGGTGCAGGTCCTGCGGGTCTCAGTTGTGCCCACCAATTGTCACGAATGGGTTATCAGGTGACGATCTTTGAAGCCCTCCCCGTGGCAGGTGGGATGATGAGAGTGGGCATTCCCTCTTACCGTTTGCCAAGAGATGTGCTTCAGAGGGAGATCGACGAGATTATCCATCATCCCAATGTGGAATTGAAACTGAATACCCCCATTCGAAGTATTGACAGCCTTTTTGAAGCAGGGTATTCAGCCGTCTTTCTGGCTATGGGTGCCCATGAAGCTCAGAAACTTGGCATCCCAGGGGAAGATGCCTTAGGCGTCCACCATGGCGTCCCATTCCTTCAAGGTGTAAGCCTTGCTGAAAAACATGGGGTGATGGAAGGATTTGAAGACCGGTTTATCATTGCCTTTGGAATTCCCATCGCACCCAAAGTGGGGGAGAAGACGATCGTGGTCGGTGGCGGAAATGTCGCCATCGACGCGGCAAGAACGGCATTGAGATTAGGTGCTAAAGAGGTCAGCATTGTCTACCGTCGATCTCGGGAAGAGATGCCCGCTAATTCGTGGGAGATTGAAGCGGCAGAAAGGGAAGGGATTGAGCTTCAGCTTCTTGCCGCGCCTATTGAGGTGGTCAGAGAGGATGGTCATGTGAAAGGCGTCAAGTGTGTGAAGATGGAGCTTGGTGAACCGGATGCCTCAGGTCGAAGAAGACCCATTCCCATCAAAGATTCTGAGTATGTCATTCCTGCAGATACGATGATTGCTGCTGTGGCCCAGGCCCCTGAAATCTCTTTCCTCGAGGAAACCCATGGCCTCGAGGTAACCCCCAAAGGGACATTCGCGGTAGATCCCCTCACGTTGGCTACCAATCGGCCTAGAATCTTTGCAGGCGGGGATGTGGCCAGGGGACCCTGGATATTGATTCAGGCAATCGCCGATGGCCGAAGAGGGGCTCTCTCCATAGATCGCTATCTAAGAAAAGTTCCTCTTCTCACACCAAGAGAACAGATTCCCCTTCCTGTGGTTGACCTTTCCCAGGATGAGATCAACCAAATGGTTGAGGAAGGCAAAGTCGATCTCGCGCCGAGAACAAAGGTTCCTGAGTTACCAGAGGAGGAAAGGGTCAGAAATTTCAGGGAAGTGGAACTGGTCCTCACCGAGGAACAGGCAAAGCAGGAGGCTTTACGCTGCCTTTCCTGTGGCATTTGTTCGGAATGTCATCTCTGCGTACTGGTCTGTAAACGAGAGGCAGTCGATCATCAACAAGCCCCGGTATTGGAGGAGCTGGAAGTGGGTTCCATCATCCTCTCACCGGGCTACACTCTCTACAATCCAGAACTCTCCCCTGAGTTGGGTTATGGACGGTATGCCAATGTGGTCACGAGCATGGAATTTGAAAGGATGCTCAGCGCCTCTGGTCCGTGGGGAGGCCATGTCACCCGGCGGTCGCCCGATCATCGAGAGCCAAAGAAAATTGCCTTTCTCCAATGCGTTGGATCGAGGGATGTGCATGAAGGGGCCAAGGCTTATTGTTCAGCCGTCTGTTGTACCTATGCGATCAAAGAGGCCGTTGTGGCGAAGGAGCATTCGAAGGAACCCCTGGATACCGCAATCTTCTATATTGATATGCGAACCTACGGTAAGGATTTCGAGAGATACTATAACCGGGCGGAGGAGGCAGGAGTTCGTTTTATCAAATCGAGGATTACCCAGATTCTTCCGATGAAGGAAACGGGCGACCTCCTCATCCACTACACGGACGAGACAGGAAGGAGAGTGGAGGAGACATTTGATTTGGTGGTCTTATCCATAGGCATTGGGGTCCCGAAGGATGCCGTGGATCTCGCCAAAAAATTGGATATCCATCTGGACCCATACTCTTTTACTTCGACCAGCAGTTTCGAACCGGTTCGGACTTCAAGACCGGGCGTCTTCGTTTGCGGTGCCTTCCAGGCTCCCAAAGACATCCCGGACAGTGTGATCCAGGCCAGTGGTGCAGCCGCCAGAGCCTTGGCCACCATCGGAGAAGCAAGGGGAACGCTGATTCGAACGAAAG
>CAYMJV010000023.1:0-36860 GCA_964390545.1 uncultured Syntrophaceae bacterium | reverse complement strand
ATCTAAAATTCTTAGCCCCAACCTCAATCATTGATAGCAACCATCGGAGTGTCCGCGATTTTGCATTGGAAACCATCGATGGGTGCAAGGATCCTGTGGAAAGGGCTGTAAAACTTTACCTTGCAGTTCGCGACGGCATCCTCTATGACCCTTACTCCCCCTTCTATCTCCCCGAACATTTCCGCGCAAGCTCCGTATTGAAGCGGGGGAAAAGCCTCTGCGTCCCCAAGGCTTCTCTTCTTTGTGCCTTAGGAAGGGCTTCTGGCATTCCGTCACGCGTTGGGTTTGCCGATGTCCGGAACCATCTTGCCACAAAACAGCTTATTGATTTCATTGGAAGCAATCTTTTCGTGTACCATGGTTTCGTAGAGTTTTACCTGGAAGGGAAATGGGTGAAAGCTACGCCTGCCTTCAACAGCAGGCTTTGCAGAAGACATAAAGTGCCACCCCTTGAATTCAATGGCCGTGAAGATTCTCTCTTTCAGGCCTATAATATGAACAATCACAAATTCATGGAATATGTCAAATTCCACGGGATCTATGCCGATGTGCCGGTGGAGGATATTGTGGCCGCATGGAAAAAGGCTTATGGTGAGGAACGTGTCCAAGCCTGGATCAGGAGATTCGAAGAGGAAGGTGACCGAAGCCTCTCTGACTTTGAGAAAGAAGATGTTCTCATTGAACAGGTTGAACGGTAATCCCTCAGTTACGGGGGGTAGGGGCGACTTCAGTCGCCTTAAATAGGGAGGCTAAAGCCTCCCCTACCCACGGAAAGCACCCATAACTGAGGGAATAGGTTGAACGATTTTCTTGAATTCTCCCTTCAAATCAGATATGGTAGAGGGGCTGAAAAGGAGGCGGGCCCGCGATGTCTCAAAAAAAGGTCTCTGAAATTTTGAAGCTCGTTGAATTCCTCAATGAAGAGGTAAAAGAGGTATCTAAGAAATTGAGCCGCGTGACCCCCCGAGAGATAAGTGAGAAGTTGGGAGCTCTGGCTCTCCTCAGAGAAAAGATTCTTAACCTTCCCGTTGATCTCCCACCGGATTTGGAGAAAAACCTGGTTGAGCTCTATCCCGCCATCGAGAAATTAAGGCAAAAACCCTCCTGAGTCTTAGGAGCACTTCGTTTGAGGACCGCTCCGCTTAAGGACCGCCCCTTCGGGGCTTGAGGATCGCTCGCCCTGAACCTAATCTGGTTTCAGGGCTTAGCTTGAGGTTTGAGGTCTGAGGCAATAGCTAGAAGGCAGTATGCAGTAAGCAGTAGGCAGCAACAAGTAAGAACTATGATTTGCCTTTTACTTCAATAACGTGACTATATCCATGATTCGTGACTGTAAAGGCTTAATAGTCCAGACACATTATCGCCGCCTGCTTCATCCTGCCTTCTGCATTCTGCTTTCTGCCTTCTCCCCTTAGCCTCTAGCTTCGAGTCCCCTGCCTACCGGCAGGCAGGCGCTTTGCGGGACGCTCCTCCAACCTCTATCGAAATTTGGATTAGTAGAACGCCAGACTTGCAAAGGTGACGACCGATTGGGTATCCGGAGTGAAAGCCTGACCGTACTTTAAAAGCCTACCCTCCTTGGCCTCCATGGTCTTGAGCAGGGTGTAGATGGCGGGAAGACCACAGATTCTTCTTCGATCTCTTTCTTTCAAAATAGACGAAAAGAAGCCCTCCCCGTCGAACCTCTCCACATATCCCAGCATCGCCTGATCCCCTTCCGCAAGAATTCGTAAATCATATTCCCCTATTCCTTCCGGATCTCCAAATTGAAGGCCCATATGAGCAAGGTCGGCACTGGCAATGTAACAGGCCCTTCTGCCTAAGGACGAAACAGAGTCCCTCACGGCTTCAATGAACTGCCGGATAGGTTTTTGTTCCATGGGGGAAATTCCTTTCTCAATCACCTCATGGAATGATCCGCACAGAACAGGGACGATCTTCAGAGGAATGGGATCGGAGAACAAGTAGCGAAGGAAGACACATTGAAACTCGACAGAATGCTCACCTCGGTGGACCCCCTCATCTTTGAAGAGATCATCCTGACATCGGGATTGTATGGCATCGATCAATTCTTGATCCACCGCCAAAGGTCCGAGAGGGGTCAGAAACTCCTTTCGGGTGAGGCAGAAAGGCTTTTCGGTGAAGGTGTGGGCTGTTCCCAAGATAATGAAGCAATCGGAGGAATTTCTCTCCCAGATCTCCCGGTGGGCGAAGGCGTAACAGACCCCTCCTCTTTGAAAATCGATATGGGGAGCAACCACCCCTTTCAGACCATCGGCTTCTTCCTTCTTTCCGAGGGGCCCCGGACCATCGGGTCCAGCGAAATAACCATCCATTTGAGCTCTTAATCGCTCGGGGTCATACTCATAACTCTTCCCCGCAAATCCAGCCTCCCTGACAGGAGCCACCTTAAAGCGCTTTTCGGTCTGTCTCAAAGCTTCCTGAAATCGTTCGCCTTCCAGGAACAGGTTCTCATCCAGTTGCTCGACGACCTCCTGGATCTTATCCGAATAAAGAATTTCACCAAACCTCCTCATATAGGCGGTCTGAATATCCAGGATGGAATTTTGGCCGTCAAGAAGGGAGACGATGAAATAGACCGGAGGGGTTAGAAAAAGGGCGGACTCACTGACGTTTTGGGAATCCTGAAGGCAGACCAACGTCTGGCCCGACATCTGGACGGGAAAGATATTTAGGCTTCGAAGCTTCGGGAAATCCACCGACCCCCCAATGATAAAAACCCAGGGAAAAAGCCGAGCTTAGGAATTGAAAATCGGATGCCTACATGTTTGAATCTGAAAATTTTCTTCTAACATTTTTTCAATACACCCCAAAAACCTCCCCTCCCCTGGTGGGAGGGGATGAAGGGGAGGGGGAATCAAAGGGTCTTTATTCTGTCCACCCCCACCCTCACCCTCCCCCATCGAAAAGGGGGAGGGTAATAGGTGGGGAAATTTCAAGTGTGTTTGGCTGGAATTTATTTGGATATTGGTGCTTGGAATTTAGGTAGATAATTTATTCTTCTGACCCCGCCTTTATCCCATGGCGGTGCTCATGGTCCCCTGTTCCGTAGTTCGTGGGTCTGGATGCTTCAGCGCCAGTTCAATCGCTTCATCCATCCTCTGGATAAATTGGAAATTCATCTGATTTCGAATATGCTCCGGGATCTCTTCCAAGTCTTTTTCATTCTTCTTTGGAAGGATGATGGTTTTGATGCCCGCACGCATTCCGGCCAGGACTTTCTCCTTAATCCCTCCCACGGGAAGGACCAGTCCCCTCAAGGTGATCTCTCCGGTCATGGCCACGTCACTGCGGACTGGGGTATTGGTCAATAGCGAGGTCAACGCCACGAACATGGTGACCCCCGCTGAGGGTCCATCCTTCGGAATAGCGCCCGCCGGCACATGGATATGAATGTCGTTCTTTGCGAAGAAGTCTTCGTCAATACCCAGCTCTTTCGATTTGGTACGAACATAGGCCAGCGCCGCCTGGGCTGACTCCTTCATCACATCTCCCAGTTGACCGGTTAGAGTTAATCCCTTCTCTCCCCTCATCTTCGTGGCCTCGACAAAAATGATATCCCCTCCGGTAGGTGTCCACGCCAGGCCGGTCGCCACACCCGGTTCAGACGTCCGTTCAGCTACCTCGGGGAAGAATTTCACGGGTCCTAGGAACTTGTGCAAAAGTTCCGAACCGATGACCACCTTCTCCATGATCCCACGGGCCACATCCTTTGCCACACCACGACAGATAGCAGCGATCTCCCTCTCTAAATTTCTAACCCCTGCCTCCCGAGTGTAAGAGATAATAATGGTCTGGAGCGCATCATCTTTGAATTCAATATAGTCGGAGGTCAATCCATGCTCGCTGATCTGTTTGGGAAGCAGAAACTGCTTGGCAATCATAATCTTCTGATCTTCACTATATCCGGGAAGCTCCAGCGTTTCCATTCGATCCCTGAGGGCAGGCGGAATCGTATCGAGCACATTCGCCGTGGTGATGAACATCACTTTCGAAAGGTCGAAAGAAACATCGATATAGTGATCCGAAAAGGAGAAATTCTGCTCCGGATCCAATACTTCAAGAAGCGCAGAAGAAGGGTCCCCTCTAAAGTCCGTTCCGATCTTATCGACTTCATCCAGCATGAAGATCGGATTATTCGATCCTGACTTTTTAATCCCCTGAATGATCCGGCCAGGTAGGGCGCCCACATAGGTACGGCGGTGGCCACGAATCTCGGCTTCATCCCGGACCCCACCCAGAGAAATCCGCATGAATTTGCGCCCCATGGTCCGGGCAATCGATTTACCGAGAGAGGTCTTTCCCACGCCGGGCGGGCCAACGAAGCAAAGAATCGGTCCCTTCATGTTGGCCTTCAATTTCCGGACAGCCAGATATTCTAAAATCCTCTTCTTCACCTTCTCCAGGTCGTAATGGTCCTCATCAAGGGTCTTTTGAGCATTGTCAATATCGAGGTTGTCCTCTGTCGTTTCGGACCAGGGAAGTTCAACCAGCCAGTCCAGGTAGGTTCGGGCCACGGTATATTCCGCCGAGGCTGGGGGGATCTTGGCCAGACGATCTAATTCTTTCTCCGAAGCAGCCAGGGCGTCTGGAGGCATCTTGGCTTTTTTGATCTTATCACGGAGCTCCTTGATCTCTGTGGAATGTTCATCCAGCTCTCCCAGCTCCTTCTTGATCGCCTTCATCTGTTCCCGGAGATAATACTCTCTTTGGGTTCGATCCATGTCCTCTTTCACCTGGGATTGGATCTTATTTCCCAGCTCGAGGACCTGGATTTCTTTATTGAGATGGAGATGCACCTTGGTCAGACGTTCACGAACATCGAAGGTCTCCAGAATGGCCTGTTTCTCAGCCGTTGAAATATTAAGGTTCGATGCGATCAGGTCGGAAAGAATGGCAGCGGATTTAATGTTGTTGACCATGGTACCCAACTCCGCCGTAAGATAGGGAGCAAGTTCCACAGCCCTCTGGAACAGATTCCTCAGATTCATCACCAGGGCATCTATCTCCACCCCTGGCAAAAAATTTTCTTCAAGCGTGTCACATCTGACTTTAAAGTATGGATCCTTCTGGGAATATTCTTTTACTTTAATCCGGGAGACTCCCTGGACGATCACCCGCTGGCTTCCATCCAACTCACGAATCATCCTGAGGATTAAAGCGGCCACACCCACGGAAAAAAGATCACTCTCTTTCGGGTCTTCGATCTCGGATCTTTTCTGAGTGATGATCCCGATGATGCGGTCACCATCCATGGCATCATCGATCAACTTTACGGACTTCTTTCTTCCCACCATGATGGGAAGAATCAAGTCCGGATAAAGAACCGTTCCTCTTAGAGGGAGCACAGGGAGTTCATTGGGAACGACAATCTTTTCTTCTTTCCCCTTCTCCTCTTTATCGGTTCCTCCCCGCGGTAAGAAAATCATCTCGACCTCCTCAAAAAGAACTCAGCACTTTCTTATATCATAATCACTGTTCTTCCAACTGTCAATGCACTCTATCCTCTTGATCCGCAATATAAATTCTAAACGAAAATATTTCAAATTTCTTGGACTGTCATCCTGAACCGTATCCTGAATCAAGTAATGTCATCCTGAACTTGTTTCAGGATCAGGGTCTCACGATTTCAGGATCTCACCCCATGGAAAAAACGACATGCTGAATCCCGCGAAGCGCGGGACATGATACCAATTGGGTTCAGAAAGTTAGAAAAAATTTTTCGGACTTGACCCTGTGAGGATCTCGTCACTTGGGTTCTCCGGTGTAGGGTTTCCCGCAGATGTTACATACCCGCTGTTCGTTGATCACTCCAATACAATTTCCGTCACTGCATAACGTGCGCTCGGAGAGGTCAACCTCGCTTGCTTCTCTCTTCACCGGATGACCGCACCAGCAGCAATAAAGACTCTTTTCGGGGATCTCCCCACTGCAGTCCGAGCACAGAATAAAAGGCAAGGTTTCATCACAGCGAGGGCACTTCATCTACTCCTCCTCGACATTTAGACTTTTTATAAAACGTTCGATCTCCCGCTTATTTCTTCTCAACTCCAAGAGGAGCTTCCTGGTCCCTTCGTCAGGGAAGAGATGGTTGAGGTCATAGTTCTTCCCCGGGAAGAGGGTGTTAAGATCCACCTCTTTCTTTTTCTCCTCTTCAGCGAGAACCTCTGGAGTTTGGCCTTCTTTTTCTTCCATAAAGCCTCCCTCCTATATAGGACAGCCTCCCTCTTTTGTCAACCCCAAGTCATTTCATGACGTTGGAGGTTGGAGGATTCAAGTTAGAGGCATAAAAAGAAACGACAAAGGAGTAAGCAGTAGGCAGAAGGCAGAACGCAGTATTAATCAAGCGGTGATCATGTGTCTGGGATCTTAACTTATTGCTGCCTACTCCTTACTGCATACTGCTTTCTGGCAATTGCCTCAAACCTCTAACCTCTGCCCTCCATCTTCTTTCCCATACTGCAACTGGTAGAGCCTGTAATAGAGACCTTTCCTGGCCATCAATGTGGTGTGCGTTCCAATCTCCCGCACCCTCCCTTTATGAAGGACCACAATCCGGTCGGCATGCTGAATGGTAGAGAGGCGGTGGGCAATCACGATCGCCGTTCTCCCTTTGAGCAATTGGGCTAACCCGTCTTGAATGAACCTTTCGGTTTCAGGATCGACATGGGAGGTGGCCTCATCGAGCACCAAGATCTTAGGATTGATGTAAAGGGCTCTTGCAAAAGCCAGTAACTGTCTCTCCCCGGCAGATAACTGCTCGCCGCCCTCGCCAACCTTGGTGCGATATCCCATCGGTAATCTCTGAACAAATTTATCTGCATTGACCACGCGTGCAATTTCTTTCACCCTCTCCCCATCCATCCTCCGGTCTCCCAATCGAATGTTCTCTTCAATATCCCCGGCGAAAAGAAAGGTGTCTTGCATCACCAATCCTATCTGTGACCGGAGCTGAGAAACATCCCTCTCACGAACATCGATCCCATCAAGAAGGATGGCACCCTCCTCCACCTCATAGAACCGCTCAAGAAGATGGAGCAGGGAAGTCTTTCCCGCCCCGGTGGCCCCCACGATGGCAAGTGTTTCCCCTTCACGGACCGAAAACGAGACCTCCTGGAGCACTCTATCTGCCCCATTGTAAGAAAAAGAGACTCTGCGAAATTCAACGTCCCCTCGAATTTCATCCTTCTTAGGGGAAAGGGCTTCGGAGACCCTATCGTCCCGATCGAGCAAGGAAAAGATCCTTTCCAGAGAAGCCATGGCCGACTGAAGGATATTGTATTTCTCCGAAAGGTCTCGGATGGGCTGGAAGAACATTCGAATGTAAGAAAGAAAAGCGACGAGACTCCCCAGGGTGATCCTCTCCTGAATCACCTTCCCACCTCCATACCAGAGGAGGAGGCCAATGGCCCCCGAGCTCAGAATTTCCACAAGGGGAACGAAGAACGCATAGATAGAGATCTGCTTCATGTTAGCTAGGTAATGACCTTCATTGATCTTATGAAACCGCCGGCCATTTTCCTCTTCCCTTTGAAAGATCTGAACCACTTTGATGCCCGAGAGGCTTTCCTGAAGGAAGGCATTCATCTGGGCAATTTTAGAACGGATTTCTCGAAAGGCATCTCTCGCTTGGCGGCTGAAGAAGAGGGTCGTGATGAAAATCAGAGGAAGGACAGAAAAGGAAACCAAAGCTAATTCTCGATTGAGATAAAGGAGAATGATGATGATCCCAAAGAGCAACAGGATGTCTTTGAAAAGGTTGATCAGAACCGAGGTGAACATTTCGTGGATATTCTGGATATCGTTCGTCAGCCGCGTCACCAGTCTCCCTACGGGATTCCCATCAAAAAAGGAGACGGAGAGGTTTTGGAGGTGGGAAAAGACTTTCATCCGGAGGCCATGCATCATCCGTTGTCCCGCCACCTCCATGGCATACACCTGGAAAAAATTCAAGCCGAAATGGACGATCAGGATCGCCAGGACAATGAGGGCAATGTGAAAAACCCCGGTCACATCTCTACCCCTCAGGATGAGGAGGTCCTCCCTCTCTATCTCTTTCAGATGTTCAAAGGAAATGAACCAGTGCGTACCGCCCTGTTCAAACAGAGAAGGATATTTTTTCAGTATCTCCACTTCCTGGGGTCGTTCAACGGTATAGACATAGAATCGGTTTTCCGAGAGGAGGCCAGATTTCTGAAAGAGAGCCAGCTCCTTAGCATCAAGAGAGCGCAATACCTCCGGAAGGAGGAAAAACCTCCCCTTCTCCTTGCTAGGGATGAGGTCCTTACCCACACGACTCAAGAGGCGCGCCTCCTGTGGCGACTGATCCCCTCTGAGGACAACCTCCCTTGCAGAAAGGACGACGTAACGATCGATCGCTTCCTTTGTCAGATACGGGATGAAAAGATCTGAGGCGGCCATGATCAGAACGAAAAGGAGTGAAACAGCCATCAGAAGCCAATGGGGCCGCAGAAAGACCCAAAGCCTGGCCATCAACTTCAGGTCGTAGGGCTTACCTAGTTTTCCTTCTTCCATGTAACCGAAGTCTGCGTACATGACTCAAAATCCCAAGTCCAAATGTCAAAGTTCAAAGTTCAAATGAAGCCCAAAATCCAAAAGGGAAAAATATTTCGTCATTGGGTCATTTGTCATTGATTTGAAATTTGAATTTTGACATTTGACATTTCATTCACTCTCTTTCCAACTCCTCTTCCAATTCTCTTTGCCAATAGAGGTTGGCATAGATTCCCCGCCGTTCAAGAAGGGTGGTGTGGGTCCCAATCTCTACCACCCTTCCCTCGTCAAGGACGACAATCCGGTCTGCCTTGCGGAGAGGAGCGATTCTGTGAGTGATGAGAATGGTCGTCTTCCCTTGGAGGAACCTCTCCAATCCTTCCAGGATGTGCTCCTCCGTCTGAATGTCAACAGAAGAAAGAGCGTCATCCAAAATGAAAATGGGCGGGTTCATCAAGAGAGCCCTGGCAATGGAAACCCTCTGTCTTTGGCCTCCAGAGAGGGTAATCCCTTTCTCACCGATCACTGTGTTCATGCCTTCTGGAAATTCCATGATCTCATCGTAAATCTGTGCGATCCGTGCTGCTTCTTCAATTTCCTGATCTTTTGCCTCGATCCTCCCAAAAGCGATGTTTTCTCGAATGGTCTCTGAAAAAAGGAAGGTGTCCTGAGGGACATAACCGATTGACCTTCTCAATCTCTTAAGAGGGATGCGATGAATTTCAATCCCATCGATAAAGAGAGCGCCTTGGGGGGATTCTAATAGTCGTGCCAGAAGGTTGCACAGGACCGTCTTCCCGGCCCCGGTCCTCCCAACGATCACGATCCTCTCTCCTTCAGGGATGGTAAGCTGAATGTCCTGAAGGATGGGATGACCTCCATTCCCTGCAGAAAAGGTTAGCCCCTTTACCTCGATCATCCCCTTTAATTCTCCTGAACTCGTTACCTGCGGATCATCGGAGATTTCGGGAACCTCTTTAAAAATTTTGTTCAACCGATCCATGGAAGCAGCCCCTCGCTGGATCACATTGATGGCCCACCCCAAGGCCATCATGGGCCAGGCAAGCAATCCCAGGTAGCTCATGAAGGCAACGAAATCCCCTGTAGAAATCGATTGGAAGATCGTCAATCTTCCGCCCAGGTAGAGGACGATGACCATGGAGAGATTTGAAAAGAAGAGGATGATCGGGAAAAACATCCCCCACACCTTTGTCACATTCACATTTTTCCGAATATAATCCTGGCTGAGCCGGGAAAGTTTATCCTTCTCTTCCTCTTCCAGGACATAGGCTTTAACCACCCGAATCCCTGCAATCGACTCCCGGACCCTTTCGGTGAGAGAGGCGAAGGTCTTCTGCAGAACCTCAAAACGATCATGGATGGTTCGACTAAAAAAAAGAGTGATCACGGTGATCAGGGGCATGGGAAGAATCGCATAGAGGGTCAACAAGGGGTGAATATAAATCATGAAGAAGATCGTCAACACTCCCAGGATGATCGTATCCACCAGGAAGACAATCCCCAACGACAAGGACATGCGGACGGCCTCGATATCGTTGATGGCATGGGCCATCAAATCCCCAACCTTCATCCGGGAGAAATAGGACGGGGAGAGGGATTGAAGGTGGAGAAAGAAGCGGTCTCTGAGGGCCTTCTCGATCCGGCGGGCCGCTCCGAGGAGCAAAACCCTCCACACATATCGGAACCCGCCAATCCCCAAGGCCAATGCGAGAACCTCTCCTCCATATACAAGAAGGCGCGAGGAAGGGATCGCTCCCTGAGTGAGATCATCGATGGCGTGTTTGACAATTCTCGGAATGAGGAGTTGGAGGACATCGACGATGAGCAAGGCGCCCAGTCCGATGAGGATTCGCCATCGGTTTTCCATCAAATCATTTTTAAGGGAGCGAAAAGACTTCATTAAGATCCTTGATCGACTGCGTCTCGTTTGTTCGATCTAATTTAATAACCCTCTTCTTAAAAAGTCAATCGTAACACAATCACAAATTCAAATCTTGACAAACCTTAAGGATTTTGAGAAACTAAGCCCCTAAGGACCTATGACGACCCCTAAAACAGTACCTCCAACTCCTCCGAAGAAAGGTCTGGAGGGAATTCCAGAGGGCCTCCCCCCCGAGGAGGTCGAGCGCCTCCAGAAACTTCAATCGAAGCTAACCGAATTCGTCCTTCACATCCTCCAGGCCTTCCTGAGAACTGGATACTATACCCCGGATCATCCTGAATCGATCAAGGCGAAAGAAGGACTCTATGAGAAGTTCAAAAACCTCTTCGAGCGCGAAGATGAACTCGCTTTTCTTGCGAGGGAGGATCAGGAGCAAAAAGAAGTACTCATCGAAGGCATTCTCCCTGAACCCCAGCGATTGAGCCGGATGATGATGAGGGGAATGGGAGAGCTCTACATTCCTAAATTTGTCAATTATCTGGAAAGGAAAGACTTGATCAGCCTCACCATGAAGAGCCGCATGGACCAAACCGAATTCACTCAGTTCATCGATCTCATGAGTGACCCAGCCTTCCTGGACACTCACCGAAAAGAAGACAAGGATAGGTTTATAACAGCGCTTTACCGTGCCAGCATTTCTAATATCTCTTTCGTCTTTAATGAAGAAATGGTCCTCGCTCCTGATCGGGAGATGCCCTGGAGGGCCCGGGTCACCCTTTCCCGGATGAAGAAGGAATTGAAAATGATTCCTTTTTTTCAAAAGATGTCCGGCCAGGAGCTTCAGGTCATCCGGAAAAGACTTCTGGAAGATGCCATTCGCCCCCTTCGGAGCCATGACCTTATCTATTCGGTCGTACAGAACAGTGACCTGGCGGCTACTCCGGAGAACCGCCAGGAGGTCATCGAAGACGTCCTGGTCACCTTCCTGCCCTCTATATATTTCATCGGGACCACGAGGGTCTATCTCAGAGAACATCTCAATCTCAAAAAGCTCCAGAAAAGGGATCACCTTGAAGAAAAATCGGATCGACTCCTTCAGAAGTTCATCGTTCGACTTAAGGGGGTTGGAACCCAGGAGGCGGAGAATCTGCTCGAGGAATTTTTCCGCAACCAATTGATCAACCTCGAAGATCTCACCCCTGCCTTGAGAGATAAAATCCTTCTGGAAAAACTGACGGATAAATTTCTTAAATACACGGAGCAATTTTACCAGCAATTGGATCAGGCCAAAGATAAGGAGAAATTCATCACCATTGCGAGTTCCTTCGTTAAGATCCTACCCGAACTCATCCGGAGGGACCGATATACAGAGGTTTTTAAAATCATCGACACCCTGAAACAACATTTTCATAAGAAGATGATGTGGGCTCTTCTGGCTGGCCAGGTCCTGGAGGAGGTCGGGAAAGGTCCCATTCCTGTGATGCTTGAGGAAAAATTTTTAACAGCAAAAAAAGAGGTCCGGGCAGCCATTATTCCCATTTTTGCTGCCCTCGAGGTCGGGTCCATTCCCCACCTCCTCAACATTCTGAGAAAGAGCCAAGATCAATGGGTGAGAAAGAATGCCTGCGAGGCTCTGATTCAGATTGGGACGGTGGCTGCCGTTCACCTCTTAAAGGAGTTGGACCAACAGCAGACCTCCGTTGAAACGACTTGTGATATCCTTCGGGTTCTTGGAGAGATTAAGTCGGAGCAGTGGAAGGCTCCGCTTACTAAAATCTTGAAGAAATATGTCAGCCACGAACATCCAAAAATGAGAGAGCAGGCCCTCCATACCTTCTGCTTGATCGGAGGGAAAGAGGGGGAAGAGAATTTTCTTTCCAGCCTCTCCGACAAAAGCCTCGAGGTTCAAAAGAGAGCGATCTGGTGCCTCGGAATGATCAAAAGCACGCGAGGGGCTGAAAAGATGGTGGAAATTCTTAAACAGATCCCCAATACCCCTTCGCCACAAACGGAACAACTCGAAACCCAGATCTATTCGGCCCTCGGCCTGACTGGAAACCTGACGATCGAAGGAAAGACGACCGAACAAATCTTCATCGAGATCTTAGAAAAAAGAGGGATGAAACAATGGATGGGCCTTTTTCAGAAGAATCCTCTCTCTGAAATGGCCCTCGAAACTATCTGCACAGCCTTGGGAAAGATCGGAACTGAGAGATCGATTAAAATCTTGGGGAAAGTAGAGAAATCCTGTGAAGACACCTTGCTTCCCAAGATAAAGGAAGCGTTGAGGAAGATCCAAGATCGGGTCAACCTATCAAAAGGTTAGGGGACAAAAAATATAGCGAAAGCCCGGAAGAAGAACCCTGAGACTTTCGCTCGTCAGTGGAAGCTTCCCGCCCACATAAGGGCGGCGCTTCCCGGGAAGGTAATTTAACTTTATATTGTGCCCCTCGCCCCCGCTTGAAAGGCGGGGCTGCGGGGCACATTCCGGCCAAAAATTATTTTGCTTTTACCACATTGGTCGCCTGAGGGCCTTTCGGACCGCTCGCAATTTCAAACTCCACTTCATCGCCTGCCCGAAGAGATTTGAATCCATCCCCCGTGATTCCGGTGAAGTGAACAAACACATCATCTCCACCGGGCTGCTCAATAAACCCATACCCTTTCTTTGTGTCGAACCATTTCACAAACCCTTTTGGCAAGATGATCGCCCTCCTTTACCAAAATTTTTATTTGCGGGATTTGATATCACTAATGGAAATGGATGTCAAGAATTTATTTGGAGAGCTTTGAAAAAGTCAAAAAATCTCTAATCAGAGAGCAAAAACTAATACAAACGAATTTATTTCTTTGGCATGAGATCCCCCTCACCCTCCCCTCTCCCCGCTGGGGAGAGGGATGGGGTGAGGGGAGATTCCACTCACTGTAATGGAATTTAATGCGTTTGTATTAGTTTTTTGGAGCTCTCATTTGAATGCCTTCCAGGTGGCCAGATAGACTCCCGCAAGGGTCATGGCACCTCCGACCAGCGTGATCCAGTAGATGGGTTCGCCCAGAAAGAGAGAGGCTCCAATCAATGTGACTAATGGCTCCAGATAGAGATACATCCCTACCGATCCAGAATCTTTTTTCTCCAGTGCGGAATACCAGAAAAGATACCCTAACCCGGAGCAGAAAATCCCCAGGAACAGAACTCCCATCCAGGTGAGCGGGGAAAGATGGAAAAGATTCCCCCATCCCCCCTTGAGAATCCCAAGGGGAAGGATCAGGAGAAATCCTGACACCATGATGGCAGTGACGGAGGAAAGAGGGTTGAATCGGGATAGGAATCCTTTTCCCCCAACGGTGAAGGTGGTCCAGGCAATGGCACTCGCAAAGACTAAAAGGTCTCCAAAGGTTGAAGCAAAACCAAACAGGGAGAGGGAGAAGACCCCCCTGGTGATGATGAGAAAGAGCCCGAGAAATCCGAGAAGAATCCCTGCGATTTTCCTGGTTGTAATGGCCTCATCAAGAAAGAAGCGAGCGGTCACCGTAATCAGGATGGGGTTGATCGCAATGATCCATCCGGTATTGATGGCTGAGGTATAGAGGAGTCCGTAGGCCTGAAGAAGACCAAGCCCGGAGACGCCCACGGTGGCTAATATGACGATATGTATCCAATCCCTGTAGGCAAACTGTTTGAGGAAGGTTTTGTCCCGCTGATATTGAAAGAAAAAAAGAAGGAGAGCGCCAATTGCATAGCGCAGAGTCAAGAGCATAAAAGGATGGATCTCTTTCAATGCAACCTTTATCGCAATGAAGGAGACTCCCCAGAAAATAACGGCCCACAGGGCTCCCCAGGACAAGCTCTTTTCCCCTCCCGGATGTTACCTTCTTTTACCACAAATAAATTGAAATTTCATCAATCCATCGCTGGATCCAATACGCCAATTGAGCCAAAAAAAATCCCCATCTTTCGAGTTGATGAATTTGGTCTTAACGTCCAGTTGTCCGATTTGTTTAGTCATTTATTCAGACAAACGATTTTTTATCTCATCTCCTTCCCCCTAACGATGGGGGAAGGTTGGGATGGGGGTGGACGTCTTGGACCTTCCCCCCCCCCACCTGAATCCTCCCCCACCATGGGGGGAGGAAGTTATTTTTTTCGCTCAATTGGGGTTATGGTTTTCTTTTTCCCCAAAATTTTTATTTCTTTTGACTTAAATCAAGGCAAAAAGTTCTTGAAGAGGTTACCCTTTTCTTAAGAAAACAAACGGGAGGTTAAACAATGGCGACGAGAAAGATTGTAAAGATTGATGAGGAGAAATGTAATGGCTGTGCTCTTTGTATCCCCAATTGCGCTGAGGGCGCCCTTCAGATCATTGATGGAAAAGCAAGATTGACCAGCGACAAGTTCTGCGACGGCCTGGGGGCCTGTTTGGGACATTGTCCTCAAGATGCTATCACCGTCACCGAAAGGGAGGCAGAAGACTTCGATAAGAAGGCTGTGGAGGCTTTCCTGCATAAGAAGAACGAAGCCATACCTGAACCTCAACCTAACCCTCACCCTGTTTTTGCTGGATGCCCGTCTTCAAGGCCCATGCAATTTCAAGTTCCGAAACCACGAGTTGACTCGGACGATAGACGATCTTCCGTGTCCCAGCTCTCTCAGTGGCCTGTCCAGCTCAAGCTGGTGCCAATCAATGCTCCCTATTTCCAGAATGCCGACCTCTTGGTAGCGGCTGATTGTGTTCCCTTTGCTTATCCCGATTTCCATCAGGACTTTCTCAAAGGGAAGGCTGTGGTCGTGGGTTGTCCAAAACTGGATGACATCCAATCCTATAAGGAAAAATTGACCGAGATCTTCAGGACCCATTCCATCAAGAGCGTGACGGTTCCCTATATGGAGGTTCCTTGTTGCTTCGGGCTGGTGAAGGCTACAGAGGATGCGATTGCGGCTTCGGGGAAAAAGATTCCTTTCAAAAAAGTGAAGATTGGTATCCGGGGAGAGATCAAATCAGAAGAAGAAGCAACCCATCGGCCACAGCAGTTCGCCCACGCGCGCTGAACATGAGACCCGGAGATAGGGATACACCCAGACAGGGAGATAAGAGGATTAGGAGATTGGGAGACAGGGAGATGGGGAGATGGGCAATCAAATGATCTTGAGAAACACTGGAACCCTCGAACCCTTGAACCCCTTCGGAGATTAAGTTAATTAAAATGTGTGATTCCTCCTATCAGGCTAACCGAAAATATCTCGCTTCTCGGATCCCAGTATTTCAACCTCTATCTCATCAAAGGAGAGACGTTTGCCATCATGGGAAAGGAAGCGGTTCGGTACCATTTGCAGAGGTCGCGGCAGAGCATCGAGGAGTTTAAAGCCTTTGTGCTGGAATGGATAAACCGCGGGGATTCCGTTGAGGAGATAACGAAAGAGGTAACGGAGAGATACTCCAAGGGATTCCTTCAACTCTTCCCTCCGGAAGACAACTACCGCCTCTGGAGGTTGTTAGTTCAGAGGACACTTGAGCATTTTGGTATCGAGATCGAAGCAAGGGATTGAGAAGCAGAGGCAAGGCCTCTGCTTCATCCTAAGAGAAGGGGTCAACTCTTTCGTGAGGTCTTCGTTTGGAAGGAAGTGATGAGTTGTTCAAGCTTTTTTCCCCCACATTTTGGGCACTTCGCCTTCCTTGCATCGTGATCTCTTATACTGAGAATAACAGTAAACTTCTTCTTACATTTCGGGCAAAGATACTCATACGTAGGCATGCCTGTTCCCTCCTTTTTCTGTTAAATTGAATGGTTTTATAATGCCCGTCATCATCAAACCCATATGGTAAAATAATATAGATATTTAGACGAACGCTGTCAATAGGCGACGATCATCGAGTCACATTTCCAACCCGCTTCTGCTCCAGCCGTTGCCTCCTAAGGCGAAGCATCTCGATCTCCCTTTGTTGATGAGATGGGGTCTGCTCCAAGGCCTGCTCTACATAGGCCATTGCTTTTTCAAAATCTTTCCGTCGGTGCTCATGGTATTTTGCCAGCTCGATATAAGGGGTGACATCCTCCGGATAAGGCCAGGTCAACATCTCTTCCCAGAGGGAGAGGGCCCTCTCCGCTTGCCCCGTCTTCTTAAACGCCATGGAGAGCCATCTCATGACGGACCAGGTGAGCTCTTCGTCACATCGTTTCAGGGCAATCTCGAGGCAATGGATGGCCTTCTCCGGACACCCATGTTCCCAGAAGAGCCTTCCCAGCGCAAGGTGTTCAACCCCCCTTCGAGGTCGGGCCACCAGAGGGTCGTGATAGACGAGATGGATTCTTCCCGCCAATGCTACCATCGTGAGGATATCCATTTGGTTATGATAAAAAACCGGATGGATCTTCTGGGCGTCCCCGGTTTGGACATATTCGAAATAAAGCTGCGGAATCCATTCTGATGGAACATCGTCTCCCCTCTCCATCCCCAAAAGCTGAGATTCAAGAGTGACGAGGCGACAGTTGTCGTAAGCTCCCTTCCAGATCTTTCTGGATGGATAGAGGAGATCAAAATTGGGCATCTCTCTGATCTTCGTCTTCATGCGACAGAGGATGAATCGAGTTTCGAGAAGAGGAATATCATAATGTTTTCCGTTAAAAGTGACCAGGAATTGAAAGGATTCCAGCAGTTCGTTGATGAGCGAGAGAGAAGCTTTCTCTTCCGAATAGTCTCTCATAAAGAATTGCAGGATCAAAAACTCATCTCCCTGGAAGAAACCCAATCCCACCATGAAGGCAAAAGTCCCGGTGCCTCCACTTAGGCCAGTCGTCTCAGTATCGAGGAAGAGAGCTTTCTGAAAATCCAACTCTTTAAGACGTTCGTCTTTTGTGAGGAGATGGGCAGGGTAAGTAGGTATGTTGAGGATTTCAGTCAGGGTCATCTCTCCATATCGAAAGTCGGGAGGAAAATAGTCCTTTACCCGAAAGGCCTCTCCATAGGGGGTTGAAATGACCTCTCCCTTCACCAATTGTTCGACAGGGATGATTCCCCGCTTCCGGTAAACCTTCTTCGGTTCGAGGAGACGGTCGATTCTCTGTCTCAACTCTCCCCTTCCCTCACCCTCCAAGCGGGTGGAGGGAACCTTAGAGACAGAAGTGAGACGATTCAAGCGTTCTTTGAGATCCATAAGCATCAACCCAAGGGTTCCAGGGGTCCAGGGTCCAAGGGGTCAAGCATTTGTAAATTTCACTCGAACCCTTGAATCCTCGAACCCTAGAACCCTCTACCTTAGTATTTCTTTTAACAGTGCCAGCGCCACTTCTTTCGATTTTTCTCCCACTTCTTTGATGGGTCCTACGCAGGAAGGGCAACCGTAGCGACACTCACATCGGGAGATAAGTCCCTGCGTCTTTTCAAGAAGCATTCGGGTATCATCAAAAAGCTGGGGGCTGAAACCCATTCCCCCTGGATAGTTATCATAAAGGAAGAGGGTGGGCTCAAAGAGACCCATTTTTTCCTCCGAAATCTCCTCCGGGGAATCGTAAGAGGAATAAATCCCCTTCGAATCCCTCGAAAGGCGGAGGAACCACTTCGCTCCCCGGTCTCCCACACAACGATTGAGATCACGGGGATCGCACATGAGATGAAGGGCGGCTATGGAATGAAGGGCATAGCCAAGTCCCAACACGCCATCGATGACCTCCAAGCGATTGAAGGGAAGTCTTTCCACCAAGCTCCTCTTAAAAGTGATCCAAAAGGACGTCGTATGAAACTGAAGGTCCGGAAGTTCTATCTTTCCATAACCCAGATTTTCAAGGGTATAGAACTTGATCTTCTTATATCCCACAATCCGGGTCGCCACTTTGACCTCGCCATGTTCGGAGACGATGGTCTCTTCCGGCCTGCCTTCAAACTCCTCCAGGACGGAAACATCTGTATAGTCGATTGCATCGGTATAATAGTCCCCTTCCGTCTTCTTGACATAGGCTCTGCGATTGGGATAGTCGAGCTTCTCCACCGTATAGATCTCTGACTCACAGAGGTAGACGGCTCCCTCGAAAAGAGTCGTATGGGCCCCTGTGAAGTCGACCTCTGCAATGACCTCCTCTTTGCGCTTCGTCATATCGACCACCACAAAGTTGTCCTCTGAGGCGGACCGGAGGCTTACCTTCTCCGCAGGATAAGCATCCTGCGTCCAGTACCAATTCTCACCTTTATGATGGAGCATCCCCTTCTCTTCGAGATATCTTAACATCTCTCCCAGGTCCTCTCTGCCGAACCGCTCCCCGTCGCGGAAAGGGAGTTCAAAGGCAGCGCATTCGATATGGCTCAGGAGAATGAGAAGGTTATCCGGATTGATCAGCCCATGTTCTGGAGGCCTTCCGAAGAAATAATCTGGATTTTCGATGATGAACTGATCCAAAGGTTGACTACGGGCAACGAGGACCACAAGCGACTTCTCTGATCGCCTTCCTGCCCGCCCTGCCTGCTGATAAGTGCTGGCGATCGTCCCTGGGTAACCTGCGATCATACAGACGTCCAGGTCCCCGATATCGATGCCGAGTTCAAGGGCATTGGTCGAGACGACGGCCGTCACCTCCTTCCCCCTCAATCCTTTTTCGATTTCCCTGCGAACCTCGGGTAGATAGCCCCCCCGGTACCCTCGAATTTTCCCTTTGTCCTCCAGTTTTTTCTCAAACCGATCCTTCAGATATTTGGTCAAAACTTCCACATAGAGTCGACTCGTCGCAAAGAGAATGGTTTGAATTCCCTGCTCGATGAAAGGGGAAACCAACTGTCTGGCAGCGTGGATGTGACTCCTCCGGATGCCCAATTCCTTGTTGACCACGGGCGGATTATAGAAGATGAAGATTTTCTCTGAGGAAGGAGCTCCGCTCTGATCAACCAGGACCACCTCCCTTCCCAGAAGCTTCTCTGCCAATTCTTTTGGATTGGCAATGGTGGCCGAGCAGCAGATGAATTGGGGTTTTGAGCCATAGAAATGACAGATCCGATTCAGCCGCCTCAAAACATTCGTCATGTGGGAACCGAAGACCCCTCGGTACGTATGGAGTTCATCGATCACCACAAACTTCAGATTCTCGAAGAAGGAAACCCACTTGGTGTGGTGAGGAAGGATGCCCGTGTGAAGCATGTCGGGATTCGTGATGACAATATCCCCCTTAGTTCGGATGGCCTGCCGGGCATCTTGAGGGGTGTCTCCATCATACGTGTAGGTGGTGATCGGCTTCTCAAGCCTCCCGATCAGGCTCTGGAGTTCGACCATCTGATCCTGAGAAAGGGCTTTGGTAGGAAAGAGGTAAAAGGCCTTTGAGGAAGGCGCGGAGAGTTTAAAGTTCAAAACCGGAAGGTTATAGCAGAGGGTCTTTCCGGAGGCGGTGGGAGTCACTACCACCACATCCCTCCCGTTTTGAATCGCTTCGATCGCCTCGGCCTGGTGGGAGTAGAGACGCTGGATCCCTTCCCTCTCCAGGGCTTCTCTCAACAGGGGATGGAAAAAATCTGGAAAAGGACGGTATTGCCCTTCCCTCTTCTCGAAAACCCGCAGGTCAGTGATACAAGGTGAGATATTGCGCGATCGTTTCCAGGATTCCACAATTTCAACAATCGACATTGTCTTTTCTCCCGACAAATCCCCCTTCCTCCCCCTTTACTAAAGGGGGATTGAGGGGGATTAACTTTAAACTTTGAACTTTTAACCTTAATTCATATTTCCCCTGATTCATAGGCCTTAACAAAAGCCTCGACCACTTGCCCGTCGAATTGGGCGCCCGCACATCTTCTCAGTTCCTCCATCGCCACTTTCTTTGAAAGGGCCTTTCGATAGGGCCGGTCTGTGGTCATGGCATCATAGGTGTCGGCCACGGCGACAATCCTCGCAATGATGGGCATCTCTTCTCCCTTTAGCCCATCCGGATAACCCCTCCCGTTCATCTGTTCATGATGGTATTTCACCCCCGGAATGATATCCCTGAGTTGCCGGATATGTTCGAGAATCTCCGCTCCCATATTGGTATGGCGTTTGATGGTATTGTACTCTTCAGGGCTCAAGGGCTCTGGTTTTCTGAGAATTTGATCCTCGATCCCGATCTTCCCGACATCATGCAGAACTGCAGCGATCTTTAGACACCTTTTCTCCGATGATTTCAACTGGAGATGACGGGCAATCGCCAGGCTGTAGGAAGTGACTCTCTGGGTATGGCCTCCGGTGTAGGGGTCGCGCTTCTCAATGGCATCGGCCAGCGACTCTGCCGTCTGAAAAAACATCTCCTCCAACTCCTCATAAAGCCGCGCATTATCCAGAGCAATTGCGACCTGATCGGCCAAAGAGACAAAGAGAGACAGATCTTCCCGATCGAACTTCTCTCCATGCTTCTTATTGATGGCTTCCAGAACTCCAATGACCCTGTCTTTCACCTTAACAGGAACGCACATAATGTTTCTCGTTCTAAACTCCGTCCTTTCATCCACTCCTTTATAAAAACGAGGATCCTTTTCAGGGGTATTCACAATCAATGGTCTCCCATTCTTGGCCACCCATCCCGCGATCCCCTCACCCATGCCAAGGGTGATCGTCTTCACCGCCTCCTCTTTATCGCCCAGGGCCACTTCAAAATAGAGTTGCTGTTTCTCCTCATCAATGAGGAGGAGGGAACCCACCTCTGCTTTCATCAACTGGGTGGCTGCTTCCATGGCCCTCCTCCGGACCTCTTGGTGATCGAGTGTGGAGTTAAGAATTCGACCCAATTTGGAGAGAAGAACCAATCGCTTCGTTTTCTCTTCCACTTCCTCTGATTTCGAAGGCCTTCGCTTCCCGCCCACCTTCTTCATCGCCCCTTCTCCTTTTGGGAGAGGTTAACCAATTTTGATTTCTTTGTCATTAGAAATCTTAGAGAGCCGTAAAAATTGCTCTCCACTCTCCAACGGGGTCTGGGCTTTTTCAAAAATCTCTTTTAAACATTTGATATTCAAACTGTTTCCTGATAATAATAAATTCAGAAAGGAGAAGCAACATGCCGTTAACCACCAACAAAGAATTACTCACTCTAGCCAGAAAGGGAGGCTATGCGGTAGGAGCTTTCAATATCAACAACCTTGAGATCCTCCAGGCCATCGTCTCTGCGGGGGAGGCGGAGAGGTCTCCGGCGATCATCGCCGTTTCAGAAGGGGCCATTCAATATGCGGGGATGCCCTATCTGATCTCCATGGTTCGAACAGCCGCTGCTCAGACCTCCATCCCTATCGCTCTTCATCTCGACCACGGCAAAGATCTGGAAGTCATTCGCTCCTGCATCGACAACGGATTTACCTCCGTCATGATCGATGGATCCGAATTCGAATTTGAGAAGAACATCGAGGTCACCAAAAAGGTGGTCGAGATGGCCAAAAGGAAAGGCGTCTCAGTGGAGGCAGAGTTAGGAAGGCTGAAGGGAATTGAAGAAAAGATTTCGGTCTCCGAAAAGGAGGCCTTCCTCACCGATCCCCAGGCTGCCGAAGATTTCTTCAAAAGGACTGGGGTAGATGCTCTGGCTATTGCTATTGGGACTTCTCATGGGGCTTATAAATTCAAGGGAGAGGCCAAGCTCGATTTTGAACGCTTGAAGGAGATTGCCAGGAAGGTCAGCATTCCCTTGGTCCTTCACGGAGCTTCTGGCGTTCCCTCTGCTGTCCTCGAAAGGGCTGAGCGGTTCGGTGCAAAACTCCCGGGAGCAAAGGGCATTCCCGACGAAGCCATCCAGAAGGCGATTGGCCTGGGGATTTCCAAGATCAATATCGACACCGACTTAAGACTCAGTTTTGTGGGGGCCTTGCGGGAAATTCTTACCACCAAACCCGATGAGTTCGACCCTCGAAAGATTCTGGGGCCTGGCCGCGAGGCCATTAAACAGACGGTTCAGTCGAAAATGAAACTCTTTGGAAGTTCCGGGAAGGCTGCCTAGCAAAACTTTGAGTTAGGTTTGAGGTTTAAGGCTGGAGGCATAAAAAGAAGCAAAAAAACAGAAAGGAGTAGGCAGTAAGCAGAAGGCAGTATTAAATGATAATTTGCCTAAAACCTCCAACCTCTAACCTTAAACGCTATCTTATTTGAACCAACTTCTGAGCTTCAGTCTCCAAGCGACCACCCTGTGGTATTGATGGGGATATCGCCTTTCGAGGTATTTTAAGAAACGCCTTATCGTTTTGCTTCGAGAAGAGAGGATGGCCAGGCCGATCATGATGAAAAGGATTCCCTGAAGGATGGGGAGGAAAAGGCCAAGGATTCCAAGCCCGATGAAAATCCACCCGATGATCAAAAGCCCAATCTTCTTAAATTGGTTCATGGCGGTATTCGTCCTAATATATAACAAGGCCATAACACTAAAAGCAAATTCAAATCATTCTAGATATTGAATATTCAAGCTTATTCTTCGTCTAAAAAGGTAAAAGCCCCATGGATGTTAATGAGGCCCAGTTGATCTCCCGATGTCAGCAAGGAGATCAGGAGGCACTGGAAGAGATCTTCAATCAGTACCATCAGAAGTTGTATCGAATTGCCTACGGGGTCGTAAGGCACAGAGAGGAAGCCCTTGATATTGTTCAGGAGGTATTCATTAAACTCTTTCGCTCCATTCACCAGTTCAAGGGAAAATCTCGTTTTTACACCTATCTCTATCGAATGACAATGAATACCGCCATTGATCATACTCGAAAGATGAAGAAAGTTCCTCCTTTGAGTATGGATGAAGAGGGAGGGTTCCAACTGTCAGACGATGCTGAAAGGAGACCGGACCGCATTTTAGACCACAAGGAGTTAGAAGCCAGGGTGAAATGGGCAATGGATCAACTTTCTCCTGACCAAAAGGCGGCGCTTATCTTCAGAGAAATCGAAGGACTCTCTTACCAGGAGATCGCGGAGGCCACAGGATGCTCTATCGGAACGGTGATGTCCCGCCTCCACTACGGGAGGAAGAAAGTTCAGGAATTGTTGAAAGATTATGTGGGAAGGGGGGAGGTATTATGAAAAGGGAGTGTTCCTCCATATCCAGACTTTTAGAAAAATATTTCGACCAGGAAGTGACCCCTGAGGAGAGGTCTCTTGTCGAAGGCCACCTTCCGGATTGTTCTGCCTGCCGGATGGCTTTGGACACAATGCAGAATCTCAGGATTCTGATCAAAAACCCTGTGGAAGAGGCTGTCGAGAAAGAAACTTTCCCATGGGTATGGGAGAAGATCGAGAAGGGGATCCAACGAAAAGAAAGGCCGGGTCTTTGGGATTTTCTAAGATCCTGGCTCGATGTCACCCCTCTCCTCAAAAGAAAAGTTTTGATTCCTGCGGTGGCAGCAGTCGTTATCGTCATTCTCATTACGGCTCCCCTTCTTTATAAAAAAATGTCTTCCTATCCGGGTCCATCTGTTGTAGAATACGTTGAAAGCGAGACCTACAACGTAATGGTCTATGAGTTGGAAACTCCGCAGGTGACGGTCATTTGGTTATTCGAAGACCCCGAAGAGGAGTCGTCTACTTCATGAGGAGAAAAACTTCCTTTTTTGTCATTCTCATCCTCTTATTGTCTCCCTTTTTTGGTGATGTAGCTTTTGCTCAGGTTCAGGTCCGAGTCAGAGTGATGGAGGCCTCCAATGTCGGCTCGGGGTTTGATTCCTCTTTAAGGGACCTGCATGATCAATTAGGATCTCTCTTCAGCTTCAGCTCCTATCGCCTCCTTAAGGATGAGAACGTGAGCCTGTCTTCTAACCAACCAGTCTCACTGTCGATCCCCCCGGAACGGTCCTTGGAACTCACTTTGATCAATCAACATCGGGTAACGGCTGAAATAAGAGTGAGAATAACTCGACAAGGAAGAGAGCTTCTCACGACCCTAGTAAGACTTGCCCCGGGGAGAAGTGTTTCCATTGGGGGTCCTAAACGCGGTGAAGGTACCATCATCACCGCCCTTTCCCGCCCGCAATAGCGCATCATTCCATTCTTCCATTCTTGATGGTCTCGTAAAAAGTCGACCAGCGGCACTCTGTCATTCTGAGCGAAGCGAAGAATCTAATCATATCAAAGCATTTCAGATCCTTCACTGCGTTCAGGATGACATATTGGGACTTTTTACGAATCTATCATTCTTACATTCTTACAACATTCCATTATTCCACTATTCCATTCATCCATTCATCCATTCATCCATTTATCCAATATTCCAATTTCAGTTTTTTGAATAATATCTGAAGGCCCTTCGTCTATATAAGTGAAATATGAAACATCCAACTGGAAGGAGGGATTTTCGATGAAAAAGAAATTAATCGCAACCGTTTTGGTCTTGACCCTGGTTTCCCTTTTTGCCATCGCCCCTGCTGAAGCAGGTTCCAAAACACGTCATCGTTGGCAGGGCGCAGGAATCGCTCTTGGAGCCCTCCTATTAGGAGGATTAGTGGTTCACAACATGGCTGCCCACGCTCGCCAACCTGAGGTGGTTTACGCACCGCCGCCCGAACCACGGTATTACCCTCCCGAACGGGAGTGGCAGGCAGGTCACTGGGAGATGACTCGGGAATGGGTTCCTGGAACCTGGGAAAGACTATGGGTCCCAGGGCATTATGATCCCCGCGGACATTGGGTGGCGGGCCATTACATAAATCGCCAGACCCCGGGATACTATGAGGAGAGGAGGGTTTGGATCGAAGGGCATTACCGACAGCGGTGAGAATATTTATCCTGAATCAGTTCACCCCGTTAGAAGAGCTTCGGCTTTCTAACGGGGTGAATCCTCCCACGCAGCACCCTGCTGCGTGGGAGGATTCCTTAAGGGTCGCTTTCAGAATTTAAACTCCAAGCTGAAGACCACACTCTTATCCCGAACAAACGGCTTATCGCCTTGTGATTTTTGGGCAGAGGTGGATTCTTTTTGAAAAAAATTTCCAACCCTCTCAGGGTCAACCGTTTGTGTGACCAGACCAAGGCTTGTACTTAAGCTGAAGGTGTACTTCTTCCGCAAGGTGAAAAGCTCTTGGCTATTCTGAAGTTTAACAGAATAATATCCCTCACTCCCAACCTGGCCCCCTCCCGGAACTCCTCCTGCGATCTTCTCCAGCTTGATGAATTCGATATTTTTCAAAGGAACGGATTTCTCCTGGTTATCCTTCGTCGATACGAGGAGCTCTTCAGGAGAAAAGCGTAAATATCCCTCAAGCTTCTCGCCCTGACCATCCTTTACAACCACATAAATACCATCTTTCTCTTGTTTGTCCTGGGGCTGCACCAATGCGACGAGGGGTACAAAGATAAGCATGAGAATTAAGAAAAGGAATCTAAATTTCACAAAAACACCTTCCATTACCCTTGACCGGAATAAAATAATAAGCTGATTGGCTAGAAGCCTCTCTGTCTCCAGCCTTAATTTTATTTTGTTACATGTTTTGAAAATATTCAAGAACCAGGACCCCAAAGGGTTGACAAACAAGCGGGCACCACACAAATTTAAGTTTAGAGGGAGGAAATTGTCATCCATGTTTCTAACATGATTGGAGGTGCCGAAAAAGATGAATATTCTTATAGTGATATCGTTAGCCATGGCAGCATTGATCACAATCAATGGCTGCCAAGAAACGAATATGGCTCAGCAAGGAGTGGCAGGTGAGATGACGAAAGAGAACGAGAATCTGAAAAAGGCAACCTTTGCAGGCGGCTGCTTCTGGTGTACGGAAGCGGATTTCGAAAAATTGCCCGGTGTTGTGAAGGTGGTCTCGGGCTATACGGGAGGTCAAAAGGAGAATCCAACCTATGCGGAGGTATCCTCCGGAAAGACAGGCCATGTAGAGGCCATTCAAGTCTATTATGATCCATCCAAGATAAGCTATGAAGAATTGCTCGACGCTCTCTGGAAACATATCGACCCGACCGACGGAGGCGGACAATTTGTGGACCGCGGGCCCCAGTATCGCAGTGCCATTTTCTATCACGATGAAGAGCAAAAAAGATTGGCTGAGAAATCGAAAGAGGCCCTGGGAAAATCCGGAAAGTTCAATAAACCGATCGTTACGGAGATTCTTCAATTCACAAAATTTTATGAGGCAGAAGAGTATCACCAAGACTATTACAAGAACCATGCTCTCAGGTATAGCTTCTACAGGCATGGTTCTGGCCGAGATCAACTCTTAGAGGGGGTATGGGGGAAAGACCTCGAACCTAAAAAAGCAAAGAAAGAGCGAAAGTATCAAAAGCCAGACGATGCCACGTTGAAGAAAAAACTGACTCCCCTTCAGTATGAGGTCACTCAAAGGGAAGGTACAGAACGGCCTTTCCAGAATGAATACTGGGACAATAAAAAAGAAGGGATTTATGTCGATATTGTCTCGGGAGAACCACTCTTCAGTTCGCTTGATAAATATGACTCAGGGACAGGATGGCCAAGTTTTACCAAACCTCTTGAACCTGGGAATATTGTGGAAAAGGAAGATCGAAGTCTCTTTACGAGGAGAACTGAGATAAGGAGCAAACCCGGTGATTCCCATCTCGGCCATGTCTTTAGCGATGGTCCTTTACCCACGGGGCTCCGATACTGCATGAACTCTGCAGCGTTAAGATTCATCCCTAAAGAAAACTTGGAAAAAGAGGGGTTCGGAGAATATTCGAAACTTTTCGCAGAAAAATGAAAATGGGGAAACCAGGCCTGCACGCTTCAAGGGCAGGCCTGACATCCTGATACCCTGATCTCCTGACATCCTGATTTCCTGATATCCTCCCCTAGATATTACTTTCCATGGTGCCTCTTTCCAATTGACACACCAATAAATTTGTCTTATGTTCTAGGCACCTACACGTAGGGTTAACTCTGAAGGAGGTTTCTTATGGCGGGGAACTGTGAACATAAGTCGAAGAAAATGATCGAAAAGAAGGTGATCAGTGTGGAAGACGTTCCCGCGGCTTATGCTGCCACTATTACAAATACCACCTACGAAATGTCTTATGAATGTAAAGACTGCGGAGAAAAGTGGACGGAGACCAAAGTAGATACGAAATTTTATTAATTTTCCAGCTCGTATATGATTTGAATATCTCAGCCCAACAGGGAGAGATAGCATCTGCCAGGAAATTGCCAGTAAGAAATATTAGACCAATCAATCATCTTTTTTCTCCTTTACATCACTCTCCTCTTTGCAGGGGCTGACCCTTTTTGAGCACCCTCCCTATCCAATATTTTCCCAATAAAAAAGTCATGAACTGAACAAAAATTTGTCAGTAAATGCCATTAAGCATGTCTGTGTGACTAAAAATATTTTATGATTTCAAATATTTATGAAACAAATGTTGTTGGCACAATATTTGCTCGAAATAGTCGTGTATTTGAAGGTATTTTGTGAAAATACAAAGATAGGAGGAGTTTTTTATGGAAAAACGCTTCTTGTTCTTTATTCTGGCATGCCCCCTGATATTCATTTTCACCTGCGGCGCAACCTTTAGGGATGTACTAGAGCAGCATTACTATAAGCCGTATAACAAAGCCATTTTCTTGGCTCAAGACTCCAGACGGGTTTGGACCTATGGGGAATCATCGGGACTGTCAACTGAGCAGGAAGCCATTGAGAAAGCTTCTGCCTATTGTGAACAATCTCGAACTCGATCTGGAGTGAGAAGTCCATGCAGATTATATTCAGTCAATGGCCAGGTTGTGTCTGGACGGAATTATACGCCAAAGGTTGAGCCACGACCTCCTGGCAAGGTCCCTGAGCAAACAACTACCAAGTCCGCCTACGGGACGGGATTTGCCATTAATAATGATGGGGTAATTCTAACCTCCCATCATGTTATTAAAGGTGCGAAAAAGATCGATGTTCAATTTCAAGATGGCGTAGTTTGTCCGGCAAAGGTTCTTAAGCAAAGCCCCAACATAGACATTGCCATCCTAAAAATAGACAAGCCAACGCCTGATTATCTGGTCATGGACAGTCAACCTGAAATTGGAGTCGGAGACCGTGTGTTCACTATGGGCTTCCCGGTTGAAGACTTATTAGGTCAGGAACCCAAATTCACAGATGGTGCAATAAGCTCTCTTTCAGGAATAAAAGGCGAGGCAACCTTTTTACAGATAACCGTTCCGGTTCACCCGGGTAATTCAGGGGGTCCGCTTCTTTCTGAAGATGGGAAAGCTATTGGAGTGATTGCTGCAACCATTGCCTTTCAACCATTCATCGAGGCGACGAGGGCGATGCCCCAAAATATTAACTACGCAGTCAGCGGTAGTTTCATCGCACCGTTATTATCCTCATATACGAAAGACGAAAAAGAGAAAAAGGTCTTGATGAGCTGGCGAGAGGTAGTCGAGCGAGCCAGAAAAGCGGTTCTCAAGGTGAAGGTGGTTTTAGAATAGAAAGCATTTCCTCCGTTTAAAAGCAAAACCGATGGTTGTTGTGGGCACGGGCTATTTCCTCGCTTTTTTCTTCGGTGTCGGAGACGGTTCTCCGCATTCGGACTCCATCCATTCCTCGCTCAGTCTATCCAGCAGCTGTTGCTGTGTCCGAATTGTGAAATCCGCATAGTCAGGGTCTTTCCCCCGATAAGTCTTCTCAACAAAGGCAATGGAATCGTTGGTGGCGCGAATCTCTGTGCGGATCTGCCCACACCTCTTCGATCCCCGATGGGCTTTGATCCAAACCCCCGGGGGAGAGGAAAGCCTGATTTTTTTCTCTAGTGTCGGTAGCGGTTCTTTACATTCGGCTCTGGTCCACTCCTCGCTGAGCTTTCCTAGGAGCCGTTGCTGCGTCCGAATCGTGAAATCCGCATAGTTAGGGTCTTTCTTCCGATAAGTCCTCTCAATAAAAGCAATGGACTCATTGGCGGTGCGGGTCTGTGCGTAGATCGTCTCACACTTCTTCAATCCCCAGCGGGCCTCGATCGAGTCCCCTGGATGAGAGGAAAGCCAGAGATGGTTCTGATAGACATGATAGAGTGTGACCGAGCGGTCCTCCGAGATATCGATCGGAATGGCCTCCATCATCCCTTTCGCCATCTCTGGATCGACATGGTTCAATTCGATGGTCTGTGAAAGATGATCCATCAGGGAGATGATCATTCCGTCACGGCCCAAGGTGTTGTGAATCTCCCATAATTCTGAGGCTTCTGGACAGCCCCCGTTGCCACACTGCTGGTAACCAGCCAGAACAATGGGAATCCTCTCTCTGAGAAAGCGGGTGATCGTTCCCATCACCTTTCCCATCTTCTCCATGGGGGCATAGTTTGTTGAATCGATCTTCCTGGCCACGGTCTCGACGAAGCCGGCAGAACCCTCACAAAAACCAGAGGTATATTGCTCTTCGGAATAGAAGGGGTGCTCTTCGACAGGGAGATATTTCCATTCCCCGTTTTCAGATACAGGCCATCGGAACCTCACGAGACCTGAACGGGATTTGGATTCCGGTCTTGTCGAAAAAAAATATCTCAAGCTCAGTTTTTGAACCTTCACAGGAAGCGCTGACTCCCAGGTCTGAAGAGGGTGGGCCTGGCTTCCATCGAGGAAGACATGACCGATGATCCCCGTATGGGATTCTGTCACTAGAAAAAGTGTCCCCGGCGTGACCGAATCGGGAGAAATACGGACGGGATAGGTGTCGAAAGGGAGGGTCCCCGTCCAGGTCTTCGGGAGGAGGTAGAGAAGGGCAGCACGGAAACGTTCGTCCTTGTCCCATTCCGGGTGGGTTGGTAGGTGCTTCCAGTCCGTGGACCAATGGCCGATCCGTCTGCCGTCCCTTGTGGTAGCGGCCACAGGAAGCTGGGCGATCCGGGCATAAATCCATCGGATCGCATAGACGGCATCCGCACAATCTGTGGGGATCTTATAGCGGATGAAAAAATCCTCCGTCATCGTTTCTTCCACCCACTTTTGAAACCGATGCTCTTCTTCAACCGTCCAACGACGATCGCCGACTTGCCAGACTTGATCAGGGGACTCATTCAGCGCCTGGCTGGAGCACGGAGTGGAGACAAAAATGATCAAAAAGAGAACAAGAAACCCTGACGGTTGCATAAGTAATGTTGCCAGACGCAGGTGGATGTGCTGGAAAAACTTTATAGCGGCTCCTTTGAACGTTTTACTACTTAGTTTATGAGGATACGACAAGGTCCGCGTTAGGTAAAATCGCATGCATGTTCCCTATAAGACTTATAAAAGAACCGCAATTATAAAGTTTTGGAAGCACATGCACCTGCCGATCGAACGCAACGTTGAGGAAAAGGCATGCCCCTATATTAAAAAGAAGACCGGAAGATTGTCAACCCTTCGACTTCTCGGCCTGATCCTTCGACCGCGCTCAGGACAAGATGCCGGGGCTTGCCTTCAGCCCAAGGGTTCAGGGTGACACGAAAACTATGTCTTTCAATTCCCTCCGGAGCTGTGACCTCTCAGATGAATTTCTGGTAAATCTTTTCATTTGGAAAGACCGGAACCAATAGGGTTGGGTAAGTAAGGGGAAGATTTTCATCCTTTCCAATAACCAAATACTTCTTCTCCTTTAAGCTTGTCACCATCTTTCTTAAGACTTCAATCTGACTTCCTTTGGAAAAGTAGGTAAAAGCCAAATTCCTGCAAAGGATGATATCCATTCCCAAGAATGGTTCTTCGTGAAGAATATCGTGCTTTTTGAATTCAATGCTTTCACTGATGCTCCGATCGAGAATATAAAATTCGCCTTCTTTCCTGAAAAAGTTTTCTACGGATCTCTCAGGAACCTCCTTTAAACTGCTATTCTTATAGGTTCCCTCTTTTGCTCTTTTGAGCAAATTCTCATCAATATCAGTAGCTAAGATGGAAAGATGAACCTGAGGCCAGGTTTGCCGAAATTTTTCTTGCCACAACAGAGCGAGGCTGTAGGGCTCCTCCCCGCTGGCGCAACCAATGCACCAGATTCTTAGCTCACTGCTATCTTCTTTCAGCAAATCAGGGACAATGGATTGAGTGAGGGTATCAAAAACTTCCTTATCTCTGAAAAACCTTGAAATGGTGACCGTGAGGATTTTAGAGAGGAAGAGGTGTTCTTTAGAATCTTTCTTAACTTTTAGTAGATATTCCTTAAAGTCGGAGAGACCAACCTCAGCAACCCTACGCTCAACCTTCCTTTTAATCCCCTTTTTATGAAAGGGTCGCCACTGAAGCCCGAGAAGAACCGCTGCCTCTCTTAAGAATTCATCGAATTCCATGGACTTTTTCGAGATCCAGAAGTTTTGCTTTTACCTTGAGACCATGACCAAAGCCACCGAGGCCGCCATTGCTCTCGATCACTCTATGGCAAGGAATGATCAAGGGAATCGAGTTACTACCGTTTGCATTCCCCACCGCCCGGAACGCCTTGGGATGGCCAATAGATTTTGCAATGTCCTTGTAGGATCGTGTTTTGCCATACGGAATTCTTTTCAATGTTGACCATACCTTTTTCTCAAAAGAGGTCCCCTTCATATCCAGCGGGCAATCAAAATTCTTAAGTTCTCCTTTTAGATACTTTTTCAGTTGCGTCAGAACTTTCCGATTCTTTCGATCATCTCTGACGACATTCCCCGGGAATTCCTTACGCATTTTTTTTAGGAATGTTTGCTCCGAAGTTAAGAAATCCACCGCGCATACACCTTTATTTGTTGAAGCAACAAAAACTTTCTTCAGAATCGGCGAATTGAAAAACGAGTAATAGATCTTTTCCATCCTTAGCTCCTTTTGAGTCAAAGGGTTGTCATTCCCGCCCCGTATTAAGTACGGGGTAAACTCCAGCGGGAATCTAGATCTCTCTCATAGTTTTCGGTCCTTGCAGAGGCAGTGACTGGATTCCCGTTTACACGGGAATGACAGAAAAAATCTGCACTGAGCTATAACGTCCCAAATCGATATTGGGCTGCCCTGACCAGTCCCATGGGTCCTGTCATCATCGTATTTCCACCTGGGGCAGCATAAGTAAACTTCATTCGAGTCCCTTTGAAAACGTCCCTGTTGGGCCCGGTAACGAAGATATGGACTTCTCCCTTATAAGGATTCAGAGTGATGGCCCCGTGGCCATTCTCCTCAAACACTTTCTTTCCGTCCAACTCACCTTTAGTGAGAAGGCCCAAATCACGCTCCAGTTTCTCAGGCGTTAATTCATGCGTATGATGCTCATAGAGACCTTCAATCTTTCTCTCAATCACTAAGGCTGCGATGGTATGACCATTCCCCACATTCACAACGAGAGAGGGCCCGGTGACCTCTTCCATGCAACCCAGGATGGCAGAGAAAGAAGTATCCATGACAAGAATGGGAGTTGTGGAAGTCCTCCGAACGGCCTTTACAGCCGATCTCATTCGAAGGTAATAAGGAGGAATCGAATTTTCCGCAAAACAGAATGCCTCCGGCCTCCTATCTTTCCTTAACATGGCCTCCATTTTATCGAACCGGAAGGCACGGTCTGAAACCCCTTTAGGAGCCACCCCATGATCCTGGACGGCAATGGCAATGACATCCACCCGTAGATTTTCTCCGAAATTGGAAACAAAGTTTTCAAGAACGGGAAGATCAACCTCCCGGATCTCCAATTTTTGGAAATCATTAAAGCTGAGGTCTTCGCCAACTTCAATGCCCATGGACTTTACTTCATCCAGGTCATTTCGTATGGAATAAGCTGCCGACTCTTCCATCGCCACACGGTATCCGTTTTTAAGATGGTTGAGGATGGCACGAATGAGGGATCCGCCTCCAATCGTATCCCCATAAATGTAGACATGGCTGTCTATGCTTTTTAGTTTTTCAGCAATAAATTTGGAAGGCGTGGGTAGGACAAGGCTGATACAGTTCTCGATCTTCTTAGCCGAATCGAAAAGGAGAATATCCTGCGTCCCCGCCCCAATGTCAATAGCTAAAATCTTCATGATGGCTTGTTGCTTATAGCTTTCTACTACTAATTATTTGCAATTTGCTATTGGCTATCTGCCATCTGCCTACTGCTTTCTGCCTACTATCCTTTGATGACTCCCATAGGGATGAGTTTTGCCACTTTGAGGCTGATGCCCGCATGATGGACCACATTGACCACATCGGTCACATCCTTGTAGGCATCTGGAATCTCTTCTACGATGGTCCCCTGGCTTGCTCCCTTTACGATGATCCCTTTGTCTTCTAATTCCCTCACAATCGCTCTCCCTCTTGCTGCTTTGACAGCTTGATGGCGGCTCATTACCCGGCCTGCCCCGTGGCAGGTTGAACCAAAGGTCTCCTCCATGGCCCTCTCCGTCCCTATCAACACATAAGAACATCTGCCCATATCACCGGGGATGAGGACAGGCTGGCCAATGGATTGATAATCAGACACAACGTCTGGATGATGAGGAGGAAAGGCCCTTGTGGCCCCCTTTCGATGGACGCAGAGTTTCTTCTTTCCTCCGTTGATTGTATGAGTTTCGATTTTTGCAATGTTGTGGCAGACATCGTAGATTAGATCCAATTTTAAATCTCTGGGTCCCATTTGAAAAAATTGTTCAAAGGTCTCTCTGACCCAGTGGGTAATCATCTGCCGATTGGTAAAGGCAAAATTGGCTGCACAGGCCATGGCTGCGAAATATTGCTGCCCTTCTGGAGAGGAGACAGGAGCACAGCAGAGTTGAGGATCCGGAAGTTCAATCTGGTATTTCCTGGCGGCATCCATCATCACCCGGATGTAATCATCGCATACCTGATGTCCCAAACCTCTTGAACCCGTATGGACGAGGATCGTCACCTGATCCTTCCACAATCCCAGGGACCTAGCAGCCCCTTCATCGAATATTTCAGCCACATATCCAACTTCAACAAAGTGGTTCCCAGAGCCAAGAGTTCCCAATTGAGCCCGTCCCCTTTCCATTGCCTTGTCAGAGACGCGGTCCGGATCAGCTCCTTCAATGCACCCGTGTTCTTCAATATGCTCGATATCCTGTGCAGAACCGAACCCTCTTTCCACTGCCCATGTTGCTCCTTTTTTAAGAACCTTTCGCTCTTCCTCCCGGTTCAGTTTGAGATCCTTACGGCGAGATCCTACCCCCGAAGGGATATTGATGAAAAGAGCTTCCACCAATCCTTTCATCTTTCCCTGAATATCCTTGCGGCTCAAACCTGAGCGCATCAACCTGACCCCTCAGTTGATGTCATAACCCACTCCTCCAGGGGAAATGATTCCCTCCTTTAGGTCGAAGGCTGCCACGCCCCCAATGGGAAAACCGTAACCCCAATGAATATCCGGCATCGCCAGGGAATGCCCCACGATACCTGGCAGCCATGCCACATTGGTCACCTGGACCAGGCTCTGATCCTTGCTAATATCGGAGAACATCCTCTCATCGGCATAGACGATTCCATCCGTTCTCATCTTGCCTTCCCGAGGAATCCTCCACCGATAATCATCGATCTTCTGAACTTTGATTTTTCCGTTCGACATCAGTCCTTCCTCTCTTTACTTCAATAACCGTCAAGTTTTCTAATTTACCTGGTTGCTAAGAAATCGTCGTTTCGGCAAGAGTGTCATGCTGAACCTTGGACTGATGAAGATCAGGCTTGTTTCAGCATCTCATTAAAGTCAGAAATTTATTAGACCCTGAACCAAGTTCAGGGTGACAAAAATGCTTCTTAGCATCCTTTTAAAGGTCAAATATGATTCTAGCCCTCCAGCCTTCCTTTTCTTGTCGAACTTCTATCTGGTGATAGGTGACGGCCTTCACTCCGGTCTTGATCACATGGACTCCTTCTTGAAAGAATTCCCCTTTCACTTTTGCCCTTAATCCCTCTTCTCCTACAAACTCCACATTGAATCTTTTGAAGAGAAGATTCTCCACATCATGAAGGTAAAGGAGTTCACTCAGCCAGTCTACCATCAGGCGTTCCAGACTTTCTCCCCCGATCTCAATCTTTCTTTCGGTCCGGAGTCTGACCTTCTTCAAATCGGTGATAAGGTGAAAAAAGGCCTCGCCCGCGTTTTGAAACAGCGATTTGAGATCCTCACCATAAACAATGATGCCAATGTCTGCCGTATGGTCTAAGATTTCAAAGCGCTTCATCCTCTTGGTATCCCAGGTCAATGAGATCGGGATCATCTTCTCTTCTTTCGATTCACCTTCTGAAGGAATCGTTCTTTTGAGACAAGGATGCGCTCGTGTTCCCCCTCAGCCACCTTATCTGTCTCGTCGTAGGCATCGACAACAAATGAAAGCCTATTCTTATCCACTTCCTTGAGAAGGGCATGGGCCGTCACCTTCATTCCCAGAGGGGTTGGAGAAAGGTGTCTTATCTTCACCTGTGTCCCCAGGGTCAACTGATCAGAAGGAAGATGCTCCTGAATTGCCTGGATCGCTGCTGCTTCCAGAAGCTGAATCAGACTGGGAGTAGAGAGGACATCCACATCGATGTTGCCAAGTCGGCTAACGAGATCTTCTTCTTTGACCACCATTTCAGATTGCCCCATCAGTCCTGGAATCATCTCGCCTCCCCTTTCGATTCCTAGAATTCTTGTAGCACTTCTTTATCGTAAATCTTCTCCAATTTTTCTTTATGCGTTGATTCTTCCTGGGCAAGGATCAAAAGTAATTTTTTCAAATTGGCTTCTTTAACCAACTTTGCCGTGGAGGTATACAATTGCTGGGATTTCTCTTCATTCTTAATAGCCATTCGGAGAAGATCGGCATAACTCATATCCGAGCTATAAGGGACGTCCTCCATCATCTCACTCAATCCCAATCCTTTGGTGTCTTTCACTTCCATCTTTTCAATTTTTTTTGGGTCAAAACTCTCGAGTTTCTTTTTGTGACCATCTTCTTCTTTGGCCAATTCCTGAAAGGCCTTCTTGACCCCAGGGTTAGAACGGTCTGCAGCCATTCGGTAAAAAGCGGCCGCATCCGCCTCCTTCCGAACCGCAAACCTCAGAATCTCATCCAGGCTGTTCAGTTTCATCTTTTCCCTCCTCTTGAAAGATTTTCTTCACTTCTATGAGCAATTTTTCCGCCTCCGCGCGCAAGCTCTCAGGAACCATGACCACCCCCCACCCTTTCTGGGGAATGTAGAGACCATCATAGGCTGTATCATGGAACGATTTAATCATAAATGGAATCTCCGCTTCTCTTAGGGCTTGAGCGACTCGATCCCCTTCAAATCGATTCTCAACCACTCCTGCCTTTGCCCAATTTGCCATCGCCTACCTCCTAATTTATTATATACTGAATCGGGAAGAAGCCAAAAGATAAATTTTCGAAAATGGAACTCCAGTCCATATTCGATTTGTGTCATTCCCGTGGAAATGGGAATCCAGCGAAAGTGCCTTCAAAAAATATGGATTCCTGCTTTCGCAGGAATGACTAAAAAGATCCGGTGACATCAGTTGGAACAAAGCACCCATTTATCCCCTTCGTCTTCTCCGTTCTTGAGGAGGCAATGGAAAATTAGTTTGAAAAATATTAAATTGAGAATATAATATCGGAAATCTTTA
>CAYMJV010000022.1:7686-36910 GCA_964390545.1 uncultured Syntrophaceae bacterium | reverse complement strand
GTCTGATATTTTCTTTTCACCGTCTCGGTGATCAATGGTTTGGCGAATCTTACATGTTATTAATTTATCGTAACAGGAAATTTTTCCACAGTAAATGCCTTCGGAATTTCTTAAGTGGAAGACTCTATCGATTGCTCCACTAGTTCGCCCAGGTCGAAGACGGCCATGGTTTCCTGCTGACCTTTCTCCTTGATTCCATCTCCCAACATGGTCAGACAATAGGGACAGGCTGTTGCTACGAGCGAACCCTTGGTCTCGATCGCCTGAAGGGTGCGGATATGGTTGATCCGTGTCCCAATATTTTCTTCCATCCACATCCGTCCTCCTCCAGCGCCACAGCAAAAGCTCCGATTGCCGTGTCGTTGCATCTCCACTCGCTTTAAACCGGGGATGGCATCCAAAATCCTTCGAGGGGCACTGTAGATCTGGTTTCCTCGGCCGAGATAGCAGGAGTCGTGGTAGGTAATGACTTTATTAATCGGCTTGGTGAGTTTCAACGTTCCTTTGGAAAGGAGGTCTGCCAATAACTGAGTGTAGTGAAAAACCTGAAATTCTCCCCCGAATTGGGGATATTCATTCTTGAGGGTATGAAAACAATGCGGGCACATAGTGAAAATTTGCTTCACCCCATATTTATGCATGACCTCGATATTGGCCTGGGCCAAGGTCTGGAAGAGGTATTCATTCCCTGTCCTCCGCGCCGGATCGCCACAGCACCCCTCCTCTGTGCCCAAGATCCAAGCAGGAACTCCGGTGGACTTCAAGATGCTCACGAGAGAAATGGCTACGTCCATGTTCCGATTGTCGAAGCTTCCTGCACATCCTACCCAAAAGAGGATCCCCCTGTTGGCTCCTTTTGAAAGGATCCCTGCTCCCAGGGGTTTGGCCCATTCCGCTCGGAGTCCTCGGCCCATTCCCCAGGGGTTTTGGTTGTTCATTAAATTTTTGAAAACCAATCTTAATCCCGAAGGAAATTTCGTTTCCATCAGAACCAGATACCGACGCAGATCGATGTTCCGCACAATCTGTTCAATAGAGACGGGGCACACTTCTTCGCAGGCCATGCAAGCCGTGCAGGCCCAAAGCTCATCTTCGCTCACCGTGGTTCCCATGATGGACGAAGGGTCACGCTTTTCAGTAGGCGTGGAAAGCAGAACCGGTCCCTCCCGCCAGAGATGTTCTTTCAGGTTTTGAGTCATCTTTTTAGGGGAGAGGGGTTTCTGTGACAGGTAGGCAGGGCAGACGTCCTGACAACGACCGCAAGCGGTGCAGGCTTCGAGATCTAGCAACTGTTTCCAGGTAAATTCGGAAATCTGCCTGACGCCGAAGGTTTCAGCTTTTTCAAGGTCAGGAAGTGGAGAAAGGACACTTTTCGGTTTAAGGGAACGGAAAAAGACGTTGATGGGTGAGAGGAACAAATGCTGCAAAGGAGAATGGCTGACGAGGACATAGGCGAGGAGAAGAGAGGCCGGGATGGCGTGGAGGAGAGCTCGATGCCAAATGAGGAGTTCGTTCAAAGGGTCGGAATCGAGAATTAAGATGAACTTGGATACCAGATAACTCACTGGCGCCCAAAAGAACCAATCCGACGGGATAGGGACCTCGACGGCAGCCATCCGGTAGCCTTTGATGAGATAGCCGGTGATGAGAAGAAGAAATCCCCAAACAAAGATTAAGGTCCTCTCCGGTTTGTTATCCAAACGAGAAGGCTTCACGATATATCTTCGGATGACAGCCATGCCTCCGCCGATGATGGTCAGGAAGCCTCCGAATTCAGAGAGAAAGGATGCATATAAAAAGATGGTTTGGGGGGGATTCAACAGACCAACGGGAAATGAGAACACCCTGATGATTTTGCCCAAAAAGATGAAGAGGGTTCCCCAAAAGATGAGAAAATGCATGGCCCCAGGATAAACCTCTTTCCCTATTCCGGAATTTGCAAAGGTGACCGCCAAGACCGTTTTCAGTCTCCTTCCCACTTGGTCGAAGCGATCTTCCCCCTTCCCAAGCCGCCACAATCGATAATGTTGTTTCAAGAAACTCAGAACAAAAAGGGCAAGTAACCCCATGCAGAAAACCAGAAATCCAATGACGATTGGCAGAAATATGTTACTGATATAAATTTCTTGCCTTGTCCAGAATAGCTGGTTTTCAAAATCCATCGAATCAGCCCTAAAAGCCAGATAGAGGTGAGATCCGGGGATAAAACGTAATCAAATGGGCAACAAAGAAAATCAGAGCCAAGAAACCCATGATCCCTAACACCCACTTTATAAACGGGCTATATTTGGGGTCCAAGCCTAGGTCAAACAGGACAAACTTCCCGCCGGTGAATAGGGAGTTGATCAATCCCATTATTATGGCAAGTTCGACTAAAATAGCGATTGGTCTAAAAAAAGTTTCCATTACTTGGTTCGCCAAATCAGCCTGTCTTTACCCTATGGTTTTTCCAATCCTTTTTTTCTCAAACTGAGTTCTGACCCTGCAAGAAGGGCAAAGGTCAAATGGCCAGTGGAAATTTTGAGTGGCGGAGACTTTCGTTCTTAAGCGATGGACCATCACTTGAGGGAAGAGGGGGATCCCACACTCTGAACATCGGGACATTTTATCTTCAAAAACGACCGTGACTCCTTTCTTTATTCTCCCTGGCTCAAGGTCCTTCTCGAGGTGCAAACAATGTTCTGGGCAGGATTTCTCACAAATGCCGCAGGAATTACACAAATCATGTCGAAAAACAAGTCGATAGAGACCCTCTTCGCTGATCCTCAGCATGTTCAACGCTCTTGTTGAACAATCGATCGCACAGAGCCCGCACCCCGTGCATTCCTCTTTGTTTAAGATTGGAAAGCCCTCTTTCTTGGATCGGATTCCGTTTAAAAACTCGCGTCGGCTTATCCTGTTTTTAAATCGTGCGGAATTCAAGTTCAGCCTTTCTCTGCAGGGGCGGATGTTTGTTCGCTTCGTTCACTCGCCGGCAATAGCGCCAAATATTTTAGCCCTAAAAGGAAGAATAATCCCATAAGGGCAAAGATCCCAATGGACATGAACAATTCCATCGGTCTCAAAGGGAAGGAACCCACTTCTCCCCAGATTCCCTCAATCCTGCCTGGGTGGAAAGCCAATGGATAGGCTGTTCCTGGTATGACCAGGGCAAATCTTTCTCCAAAGATGCCGATAACGACCAGACAGGCAGCGGTCATCACCCCCTGGATCGTCTTCTTGTATCGGGGATGGACCAACAGGATGAATGGAAGGACGTATGCGCATCCTACTTGCAATCCCCAGAAAATCGAAGAAAAAGGTCCAGCCAGAAGCCAGAGCGTGGGTTCGCGATGAGGCGAATAGAGATGGGTCAGCTTATCCACCAGGACCATTGTAAAAAGAACCGCAATCAGGGGAACGAGCAACTTGCTTAAGCCATAGAGGATCTCTTGGTCCCATTTTCTCTTAGTAAACTTAAAAATGGCCCAAACGACAATTATCAACAGGGCCAATCCGGATACCAAAGCGGCAGCGAGAAATTCGAAGGGCTTGATAGGTGAGTAGAAGATGGGGCGGGCAGCGATGAATCCAAAGATCGCTCCTGTGCCCATGTGGACCAGGGCTGCCCAGAAGATGGCGATCAGGCCCATCACCCTGGTCCACTTCCATTTCTCACCAAAGATGGATCCCAGATAAATGACACCGATCAAAAAATATCCTCCGTATAAAATTCCATTAATGGCAAACATGGAACGCATATTATTTAAAACAAAAAACATGAAGAGCCGCCAACTCTTTTCAGGTCTTCCCAAATCCAGAGCAATCCCCACCATGGCACCAAAAATCAGTACGATGGCCAGAAACACGGCGATCCTGGAGATGGGTCGATACTCTTCTTTTCCAAAGACATAGGTGAGAGAAGAAAGAATGAGGGACCCTGCACTGAGGCCGATGAGGTAAATCGTAATCACAATGGGCATTCCCCATGGGACGATGTTACTACTTCCTAGGACTTGGTGACCTTTGATATAGCTCACCATGAAACTGATGAACCCGGTCAGCGATAGGACAGCAAGCGCAGCGGTCAGGATCAGAAAAATTCGAGATCGACCTTCTAGCGTGGAAAAAGTTAAGCTCATCTAAAGCGCACTCATCGGGGGAGATAGTAAACTTTGCATTTTGTCCCCAAGTCTTCGCGAAGTCGAATCCAACCTCGCGATGCTAAGAGTTGCGACACCTCGCTCCCTGTATCCTCTAAATCTCCAAAGGTTCTGGCATTCGCCGGGCAGTCTTCTACACAAGCCGGCACGACCTCTTGCCCTATCTTTTTGCCTTCTTTCATTCCCTGATCAATTCGATGAAAACAGAAAGTGCATTTCTCAACGACCCCATGGGTCCTCGTAGGGAATGGCCAAGGTCCCCAAACACTCCGATCGGGAGGCCGATCCTTCCGGTGGTATTCTTTTTTTTCTTGTTCTTTGCTATTGAAACTTCTTGCCCCGTAGGGGCAGGCCACGATGCAATATTTGCATCCGATGCATCTCCTGAAATCCTGCACAATGATCCCATCCTCACGGCGGTAGGTTGCCTTAGCAGGACATACAGTCACACAGGGAGCCTGATCGCAATGCATGCAGGGCATGGGGATGAGTTCCGTATTCACCTTCGGGTATTTGCCGCTCGTCACGGCGATCACCTTGTTCCAGTAGATGTCCCTTCTTGATTTTTGCTCCTCCGGTGAGCCATGGGGGACATTGTTCTCAGCCTTGCAAGCGATGGTGCAGGCCTGGCAGCCCACGCATTTGTCCAAATCAATGACCATTCCCCATCTTGGCATTTCTTGCCTCGTGTCCTTCTTTACTCCGAACTCCGTACGGAACGCAGATCTGCGTTCCCTACGAACTCCGAACTTTTTGTGTCTTGTAAACCTTCACCCTCGTGTTGAAAAAGGCTGCCTGACCGCTCAGGCGGTCATAATCCACTCCGATGATCTCATGGGGATTCACCCCAATCCCCTGTTGCCATTTCCCATAAGCATAATGACCCTGGCCAGAAGAAATGGCGACCCCCTCTGGATGAATTCCGTCAGAAAGCTTCACCCTCCCTTTGATCTTCCCGAAGGGAGATTCCACCCATATCATCTGTCCGTTCTTGAATCCCATCCTCTCTCCAACTTCTCGATTGATTTCTATTAGGGTTTCCCAGCCCATCCCATGCATGGGGAGAAAGATCTCTTGTGCCCAAGGATAATTCTGGCTCCCATTTTCAATCACCATCAAGGGCTGGTAAGGAATCAGCACAAATGGAAATTGGTCCTTTTTTCCTAGGAAGTTTGCTTCTCGGTAGCGGGGCGATAAGTTGACCTCTTCGTCCCTTTTTCCTTTTTTCGCCATCAAAGATCTAAGATTGCCTGAGGTGAATTCAAATTTCTTAGAGGGCGTGTTGAATATATGCTGATACTTCTTATACTGATAATTCGGTCCTGTCCAGACTCCCTTCCTTAGAAATTCTTTCCAAGGCATCAAGGAGGCGGTCCGGAATTTTACAAACCCCTCGGGGCCATCACCCAGATTGGCAAAAGATGGGGCCACTCCTTTCAGGTTCTTCGACAGGTGAAAGAGGATGTCGCTGATCGCCCGTGTCTCACCGAGGGTCTTGACGGCAGGTTGTTTCAACCTCACTTCGGCGACACCCGCATCGGCAGGAGAATGATCATAACCCCATTCCTCCAGGAAGGTTGTAGAAGGCAAAAATAAATCCGCGTAAAGAGCCATTTCACTGATAAAAGGAGAGATGTGGACAGAGTAGGGTATTTTTCTCAGAGCCTGATCCCAGCGTTCACTCCCCGGAGCAACCATATTAAAGTTGCTATTGAACCCAATCGCCAACTCAATCGGGTAGGGCGCATTGGCTAATAGAGATTCTGGAATTTGATTCGTCACAACCTGCGCCGCAGGAAATTGAGTTGTTCCTCGAAGATCCAGGCATGGCTGTGCCTTGCCCTTTCTTGCAATGTCATCCTCCACAAGGGGAGGCATCTCCTGATACTTCGGATGCTCTTGATAGATGACCCCGCCAGGACCATCGATACTTCCCGCTAAGGCATTCAGGCAGAAGATGGCATAGCTCGTATAGGAGCCTTCCGGCCAGTTCAAAGATTCCTTTCCTCCCAGGGCGATCGCCGGTTGGGTTTGAGCAAATTCTCTGGCGATCCGTTGAATGGTTTCAGGCGGGATGCCGGTGACAGTCGATACCACTCCTGGGCTGTACTGATGGAGTATCAAATGTTTATACAAATCAAACCCGGATGTCCAATGGCTAATAAAATTCGAATCATAAAGTTTGTCAGAGAGAATGACATGGGCGATGGCCATGGCCAGAGCTGCATCCGTCCCCGGGCGAATGGGTATCCACTCGTCAGCCTTTGCAGCGGTGACGGAGTACCTTGGGCTGATGACCACGATCTTTGTACGATTCGACTTTTCCCGCCGCAGTTTCCCCCACTTTCTTAAGAATCGAGACAAGGGAATGGAGGATTCCAGCATCTGCGCACCAAAGGCAAGGATATAGTTGGTATGATCCAGATCATAAGCCGTCGTGCTGTAATGCCCATCCGCCATCCAGCGTCCTGATTTTTCTGCTTCTCCATCCAGACCGTTTCCGAAAATGAGATTGGGTGTCCCAAAAGCATTTGCGAATCGAAAGATCAGGTCTTCACTGCTCATGGCATTCAACCCGGAAAAGAGCAGAAGTTTGTGTGGCTGGGCCGTATCTCTGAGGGATTTCAATCGTTGTATCACATCATCGATTGCTTCCTCCCACGAGATGCGAATCCATTTGGGATCGATCTCCCGTCCCTTCTCTTTATTCGTTCTTTTTAAGGGAAAGCGAATCCGACCCGGATCGTACAAGACTTGAAGCCCGAGGTGTCCCTTTGGACAGATCTTTCCATCCGCAACGGATGACAAAGGATTTCCGGTGATCTTCACCGCCTTCCCTTTCACTACCCTGGCCCGGATTGCGCAGCGGGCCGAGCAGTTTAGACAAGAAGTGGAGATCCATTTCTCTTCCGGAGCATTTTCGGACTTTTGTTGGGGGGATAAACCGGCAAAGGTGTCGAAGGGACCAATAATCCGCTTGCCTCCCACCACTGTCCCGGTGAGTGCGGATAGCTTGAGAAATGTCCTTCTGTTCACGAGGAACCTATGTTATCTGTTCTCTTTTTTGAACTTCCTGGGGATGAGCCCACCCGATTCTTGAAATTGGGTTTAGAATAGCGCGCCTGCTTAACCTTGTCAATTATTATGAACTTTTTCCAAAATTAAATGCATGTTGAAGGAAGGGATACAGGACCTTAGTAGTCTTTTGGTAATTTCTCGAGTTGGGCATAACTGAAGACAGGGCCATCCTTGCAGACATAAAAGCGACCGATGTTACACCGACCACATTTTCCGATGCCACATTTCATCCTCCTCTCCAGAGAGGTGAAGATGCGCTCATAAGGGAATCGAAGGGCCATCAATTTGGGAAAGGTAAATTTGATCATGATGGGAGGGCCGCAAATGACCGCATACGTATCCTCTGAAGAAGGAGCCACCTCCTCCAGAACGTTGGGGACGAGGCCGACCTTCCCCTTCCAGTCCTTATCTCCCCAATCGACGGTGACCACAAGGTTCAAATCACTTCTCTTCTGCCATGCAGCCAACTCCTCTTTATAAAGAAGAAGGCCTGGCATCCGGGCTCCATAAATGACCGTGATCCCCTTCACCTTCGCTCGATTTTCTGGGTGGATGAGATAGGCGACCAACGATCGTAAGGTTGTGAAAGCAAATCCTCCTCCAATCACCAGAAGATTTTTACCCTCGAAAAGTTCGATGGGATATCCGTTCCCCAGAGGGCCCCGGATTCCGATCTCCGAACCTTCTTCAATGTGATGGAGGGCCGTTGTCACAAGCCCGGCTTTGTTGATGGTAAATCTTAAAGAACCATTCTCTGTAGGAGAAGAAGCAATCCCAAAGGGTGCCTCTCCTTTCCCGAGGATGGAGAGTTCGCAGAATTGGCCAGGGACGAAGCGGAAGTTTTCGGCATCTTCCTCTTTTAGAAAACCTAGTTCAAGGGTCCGGAGCATGCGATCGGTCGTCTCAACGGTGGCCTTCTGGACAACCATTGGAATGGGAAGATATGGGTTCTTCATAAAGCTCAATTCTCAATGCAAAAATAAAAAATTAACAGTGAAAAATGTTTGATAAGAATTTTAAATTTTGAAATTTACAATTTTCAATTTGCAATGTTTTGTCCCCTCAGAATGCTTTGGGTCTCTTCGAAGAGGTCCAAAGGATCGCTTTGCGGATATCGAAATGGATGGGACAATAGAGAATGCATCGCCCACATCCGACACAGGCCACCTGATCAAAAGTCTTCGGGAAATAGTTAAACTTATGCATTAACCTCTGCCGTGTTCGTTCCCGACCGGTGGGCCTTGGATTATGGCCTGAAGTCTCCAGCGAATAAAGAGGAGAAAGACAGGAATCCCAATTTCTCACCCGTTGACCTCTTCGGGAGTCGCCTTCGTCTACGATGTCGAAACAATGGCAGGTCGGGCAGAGATAAGTACACACCCGGCAACCGATACATCCCTCGTGAACCCAGTCCCAAAACGAGCTCTCCGTCATGAGGTCCAGTCTTTTTTCTATGCCGTCGATCGGAATGGAGAAACCGACCTTTTCAAAAGCCTTGTCTTCAAGCTCTTTCACCAGGGTTAAATCTTTCGGATCGGCTTCTTTCAGGAATGCATTCTTCTGAAAGACCATCCCCTTTTCAGTTAGCAACTCAACGAAGTAGGCTTCGCCAAGATCAATGAAGAAAAGATCCGATCCGGCTCTCAGGAAAGGATCCCCCCCTGCCGAGGAACAAAAGCATGTGGAAAGGGGATGGTTACAACCGAGGCCAATGATCGTGGTCTTTTTTCTCTTCTCAAGAAAATAGACATCCGTGTATTCTTTCCCCGCAAAAACTTTTTCGATGATAGAGATGGCCTCGATATCGCAGGGTCTTGCTCCGAAAAGGACCCGCTCCCTCTTTACCTCGCCCAGGGAGGTCATCTGGCTCTGTTTCCCGACCTTCTCATAGCGAAGCATCCCTTCAGACTGAGGGAAAAAGAGATCTTTTGCAGGTTTTTGGGGATTGGGGTGTGTCAAGTCGACTTCCTCGGGTTGATCAATCTTACGATAAACCGAAACTCCTTCTGCCAATTGGACAGGGGCAAAGAGATCGTAGGTTTCGATCAAATTGTGTAAAAAGGACCTGAAATCTTTTTTATCCAGTCTTAGCTTCATTTAATGAAATCCTGTTTATCAGCGATTTCAAACGTAGAGAGGGGAGGGGGGGCCTCCGAATCAATTCCGGTCTCAAACTCAAAAAGCTCCTTTACATCCTGGTTTAACTTCTGGGTGAGGTAGCCGAGCCGAATCTCCATAGGGCAAGCCCGTTCACAGGCCCCACAACCCGAACATCTTCCGGTCTGATGATAGGCCCTTACGATGTGATAGAATTGAAGATCGGAAGGAGAGAAACTCTTCTCAATCCATTTGGGATTCGAACTGTCAACAAAACACTCCGAGCAGTAACACATGGGACAGGCTTCCCGGCAGGCATAACATCGAATGCAACGGCTCGTCTCCTTTTCGAAAAATTTCCACCTCTCTTCAGGTGACATCTTTTCAAATTCCTTGGCCTCATGGTAGATTTCTTTAAGTGGCAATTCTTCCACGGGATCTCCTACCATGACATCGGCACGGGTTGGGTTTCGATGGGTACAGGCTTGGCAGGACGAATAGAGGAAGTCGTTCCGCTTTAGGGAGACCTCGAACCCATCCCCTTTTACATAAAGGAGATCGCCTTCCTCGCGGGCCTGAAGAATGTCTCCTTTCACGGCTCGACTCACTTTTCTCCGATCCACCATTCTCTGACAAGGGACTCCGATCATAAAGATCTGACCGGGCTGAAATCTTTTTTCCAGCGAAAGGGCGATGACCGAACGGGCGTCACATCCCTTCACGACAAGGCCCAGCTTGAATCGACTGAATTTGTGAACGTAGGTGGCCAGATTGTTTTCACAGAAGGAGTTCCAAATTAAACGATCAACTTTTTCGGGGCTTCGAATGAATCTGGGTGTCACACGAAGGGGCAAAGTCCCTTCCCCGAACCCGATGACAAGATCGACGGTTTTTTTTGAAAGAAGGTCTTTAGCTATTTCTCTAATTTTTTGTTCGATCATTGGTTTTAAGTCCTTAAGGGTTCAAGGATTCGAGGGTTCAAGGGTTCAAGTGTACTTCATAAAGATTTTCACTCGGACCCTGGGCCCCTTGGCCCCTTGAATCCTTCTATCTTTTCACAAACCTTTTGATCGGTCCCAACTTCTTAATGTCCTGGGTGACCTCATCCACAACCTGAGAGAATTTTCCTCCTTCTGCCGCAGAGACCCAGGAAAACTGAACCCGACCTTCCTCGATGCCGAGGAATTCGACGAATCTTTTGAGAGTGGTCGACTTCCTTCTTCCGATATAGTTGCCGCTAATGTAATGACAATCCCCCGGGTAGCATCCGGAGACCAGGACCCCGTCGATCCCGCTCTGCAAGGCTTTCAGAATGAAAAGAGGATTGATCCTGCCGGAGCAGGGGACCCGGATCACGCGGATATTCGGCGAATACTGAATCCTTGATGTTCCGGCGAGGTCCGCTCCTGCATAGGAACACCAGTTGCAGAGAAAGGCTAAGATTTTGGGTTCCCAGTTCGTTTCCATCCTATTGTTTTACTGTAGGGGCTGTTCCCCGAACAGCCCGAATAATCGGTTCGCTCGGTGAGCGAACCCTACATTCTTGTCATTGCGAGGAGTGAAACGGCTAAACCTTGTCCTGAGCGGAGCGAAGGAACTGACTGCGAAGCTGTCATCCTGAGGGCAACGCCCGAAGGATCTCAACGAGATTCTTCGCTTCGCTCAGAATGACACTTCGTCGGATTGCCACGCCCTTCGGGCTCGCAATGACACGTAAAGAGAATAAATGTGTTCGTAATAAATCCTTTTCGTCAATTTTGGTTATTATCCTCCCATCGCCAACTGCTCAATCTGAGAAACGATCTCTTCGGTTGTGAATCCTTTCAGGTCGATGGAGCCAGATCGGCAGGAGGCGACGCAGGCACCGCATCCCTTGCATAGGGTTTTGTTAACCTGGGAGACCAGTTTCTCACCAACAATTGTCCTTTTCGTTAAGATCTCAATGGCCTTATAAGGACAAATCGTTTCGCACAGTCCACATCCAACGCACGTTTTCTCATTCACTTCGGAGACGGTACCGATTGTTTCGAGATGTGTTTTTGAAAGATAAGTCAGGGCACGGGATACTGCCGCATTGGCCTGCGAAATGCTCTCATCGATCGACTTCGGACTGTGAGCTAACCCGGCCAGAAAAATTCCCTCGGTGGCAAAATCGACGGGCCTCAGTTTCATATGAGCTTCAAGGAAGAAACCGTCTTCGTTGAGAGGGACTTTCAACATCTTTGAAAGGGTCTCATTTTCATAGTTGGGAACGATTCCAGGACTCAGGACCAGAAGATCGGTACGGATGAGCAAATCGTCTCGAAGGATAGACTCGTAGACAGCCACTCCTAGACCGTCCCCCTCTATCTCCAGCCGGGGTTCTCTCTCCGGTTCGTAACGGATGAAGAGGACCCCTTCCTCCCTGGCCTTCTCATAATAGTCCTCTTTGAACCCATAGGTGCGAATATCGCGATAAAGGATATAGACGTTCGTTTCGGGAGCTAGAGCCTTCAGTTTTAGTGCATTTTTGATCGCTTCAGAACAGCAGATCCGACTGCAATAGGGTCGATCGCCATTCCTCGATCCAACACATTGGATCATGACCACATTCTTGAATGCCTTCAAGGCGCCGGGAGTAAGGGTAATTTTTTCTTCTAATTCCTTCTGGGTAATGATTCGAGCATCCTTGCCGTAAAGATACTCTTTGGGCCGATATTCCTCTGCCCCGGTGGCCACGACGATCACTCCATGGGCCAGCTCCTTGAATCCATTTCCATTTCGAATCTGGGTTTTAAAATTCCCTACGAATCCATCGATCTTTTCAATGGTCGTTTTTGCCATGAGATGGATTCGCGGATCTTTCTCTACTCCTTTGATGAGATGCTCTAAATGGGATTGGACATCCTCTCCGTCGAGGGTGTAATGAATATTCCTGGCTTTTCCACCCAGTTGAGATTCCTTTTCAATCAAATAGACTTCATAGCCGGCCTGGGAGATCTTTTTCGCAGCAGTCATCCCGGCGAGGCCTCCGCCGATCACCAAGGCCTTTTGGTTCATCTCGACCATCTGCGTGGGAAGAGGATCGAGGAGGATGGCTTTAGCCACTGCCATCCGGACCAAATCCATGGCCTTCTCTGTGGCTTCTTTGGGTTGTTGCATATGAACCCAGGAGCATTGATCCCGAATATTGGCCATTTCGAAGAGATAGCGATTGAGACCTGCCTGACGAATCGTATCCTGGAAGAGGGGTTCATGGGTTCGGGGCGTACAGGAGGCGACGATGACGCGGTTCAACCGATGTTCTTCGATCTTCTTCTTCATTAGTTCCTGGGTATCCTGAGAACAGGTGTAAAGGTTATCCTCCACATGGACGACGCCAGGCAGTGTCCGGGCATATTCGGCCACTGCAGGGACATTCACCACTCCCCCGATATTGATCCCGCAATGGCAGACAAAGACCCCAACACGAGGCCCCTCATAATTCACGTTCTTTTCCAGAACGTATTCCTTTTCGGTGACCAGCGTTCCCCTTGCAGGAGAGAGGAACGAGGAGGCTTCCGCAGCAGCGGCACTCGCCTGTGCCACGGTCTCAGGGACATCTTTGGGACCGGAGAAGGCACCGCTAACAAATATTCCCGGTCTTGAAGTCTGGAGAGGCTCGAAGACCGAGGTCTTTGCAAATCCGTAGGCATTGAGATCGATGCCAAATATTTCTGCAACCTCTTGATGGTTCTTGATGGGTTCGAGACCAACCGAGAGGACGACGAGGTCAAACTCCTCGGAGACCATCTCTCCCTCTTCGGTCTCATAATGGATGGTCAGATTCTTGGTGATCGGATTTTCTTTGACGTGAGAGACACGGGATCGGACATAGCGAACCCCATAATCTTTTTTCGCCCTCTCGATGTACTTGTCGAAGTCTTTGCCATAGGCCCTTATGTCCATGAAGAAGATGGTGGCCTCCATCTCGTGGGCATGCTCTTTGGCGATGACCGCCTCTTTGGTCGCATACATACAGCAGACAGATGAACAGTAGCCTTTTCCAATGTGAGGATCTCTTGAGCCCACACATTGGATCCAGGCTATTTTTTTTGGATGTCCCTTATCCGAGGGTCTCAGGACTTGTCCTTTGAAAGGTCCTGAGGCGGAGAGGAATCGCTCGAATTCGATACTCGAGACCACATTGGGGAATCGGCCGTAGCCGTATTCCGACTTTAAAGAAGGTTCAAACTCATCGAACCCGGGAGAGAGGATGATCGAGCCGACATCGATCTCCATGTCTTCGTCATTCATCCGGTGGTCGATGGCCTTTGCCTCACAGACCTTCAGGCACTCGAGACATTCTGAACAGCCTCCGCACTGGAGACAACGCTCTGCCTCCCGGATAACATCCTCTTCCCTCAATCCCAGGTTGGTCTCATCAAAACTCCTTCTCCTTCCGGGGGGAAGAGCCATCATGGGTGCTCTGGCTCGATATTCGACTCCATCCACATCGATCTGAATGTACTCTTTCTGGGGCCCTTCACCTTCCCGATCGACCTTCAGGTCTTCCCCCTTCAGGTACCGGTCGATGGAGATGGCTGCTTTCCTTCCTGCGGCCATGGCATCGATGTAGGTTTGAGGGCCGGTCACCACATCGCCGCCGGTAAAAATCCCTTTGATGTTCGTTTCAAGGGTCACCGGGTCGGCTTCAATTCCTCCCCAGCGAGAAGTCTTGAGCCCGCCCAATCCGTCGAGAAAGGAGAGATCAGGGGATTGACTGATCGCTGGAATGACCGTGTCAGCCTCGATTCTGAATTCCGATCCAGGAATTGGAACCGGTCTCGGTCGGCCGGATTCATCCAGGTCTCCCAGTTCCATCCGGATGCATTCCATTCCCTGGATCTTTCCGCCTTCAATCAAGAGTCTCGTTGGGGCCGTGAGGTATTCAATGTTGATTCCTTCGTGCTCCGCCTCTTCGATCTCCTCTTCCTGGGCGGGCATCTCATCCCTCGTACGGCGGTAGGCGATGGTGACCTCGCGAGAACCGAGGCGGAATGCAGTTCGAGCTGCATCGATAGCTGCATTGCCTCCTCCAACGACGACCACTTTTTCTCCTACCTTCACCGGTTCTCCCAGAGCCACCTTCCTCAGAAAATCGACAGCATGGAAGACCCCCTTATTTTCTTCTCCCTGTAATCCAAGTTTCCTGCTTTGATGGGCCCCCGTGGCGATGAAGATCGCATCATAACCTTTGGTTTTGACATCTTGGAGTGTGAGGTCTTTGCCGATGGGAGTATTGAGCTTCAACTCCACTCCCATGTGAAGCAGGTAATTGATCTCCTTGTTCAGAATCGATCGGGGAAGGCGGTATTCAGGGATGCCCACCGCGAGCATCCCTCCTGCCACAGGAAGAGCTTCAAAGACGGTGACGCCATAACCCATCTTTCTGAGGTCAAAGGCAGCGAGCAGGCCTGCGGGTCCTGAGCCTATGATTGCCACTCTCTTCCCATTGTCTTCGGGAACGGTGAGATCTGTCTTGTTCTCTTTCTCAAAGTCTGAGACAAACCTCTTCAGCCCATCGATGGCCACAGCCCGTTCCACATCTTTCCTACGGCAGGCGGTTTCACATGGATGGGTACAGATTCGACCGGTAATGCCCGGAAACGGATTTCTTTCCCTGACCAATGCCAGGGCCTCCTCGAACTTCCGGGCCGTGATGAGAGCGATATATCCCTGGGCATTGACATGGATGGGACAGGAAGCCCGGCAAGGAGGCGCGCCTCTCTTCTCAATGCCATAGGCACTTGGCATGGCCTGGGCAAAAAGCTGATAGATTGCCGCTCGAGTAACGAGCCCTTGTTCAAAATCATTGGGGATCTTAATGGGACAGACCTTTGTGCAATCGCCACAGGCCTTACACGCTTCGATCGAGACATAACGGGCCTTTTTATGGATCAAGACCTTAAAATTCCCGGGGCCTCCCTCCAACTTCTCAACCTTTGCATTGGTCAAGATTTCAATGTTTCGATGCCTCCCCGCATCGACCAGTTTAGGAGACATGATGCACATGGAGCAGTCATTGGTGGGGAACGTCTTGTCGAGTTGGGCCATTGTCCCCCCAATGCTCAAGTTCTTCTCGAGGAGGTAGACCTTAAAGCCAGATTCTGCAAGGTCGAGGGAGGTCTGGATCCCTCCGATTCCAGCTCCAACCACAAGAACGGCTCCAATAGGAGGCTTGGATGAATGGGACATTTCAGTCCGACCTCCTCTGGATCTTCTTCACCAGCTCGGTGGTCTTCACACGATTCATCTTCAATCCAAGCTCGTCTGGCTCCAATCCCAAGGCTAGCCCTAAGAGTTGCGGATAGAAAAGGACCGGCAATTTATACTCCGTTCCAAAGGCCTTTTCGATTTTGCGTTGGTTCGACTCGTACATGATACTGCAGAAAGGGCAGATGAGAACCATGGCATCGGCCTGCTGGGTTCGAACATGTTCTAATTTTCTCTGGGCCATGGCCAGCGCGATCTGTTCATCGATGGCCAGAACGCCTCCCCCACAACAGGCCAGTTTATCTTCGTAGGGGATGGATTGGGCTCCGGTCGCTTCAATCAGTTCATCCAGGCTCCTGGGATTTTCTGGATCGTCAGCTTTATTGAAGAGGGCAGAGGGTTTGGTGTAGTGGCATCCATAATGGGGGGCGAAACGGAGGGAAGAGAGATCGACCTTAACCTGTTCTGCAATCCTCTTACTTCCTGCCACCTGTTGAAGAACCCGGGTGAAGTGGAAAACGGGGACCCTTCCTTCATACCGCATGCCCAGCTCTGTGGAAAGATCTTCATTGATCCGTTTCCGGAGGGCTTCGTCCTCTTCAATCTCATGGGCAGCCTCAGCGAGGGAGCCGCCACATGAACTGCAGAGGGTACAGATGGGAAGGCCTCTCTTCTCAGCGAGAGCCAGGTTTCGGGCGGCCATCAGGAGGCAAGCATAGTGGTTGACCGATTTAATGGGGTAACCGCAGCAGCTGAATTCAGGAATGTCGACAAATTGAATGCCCAGTCGTTCAGCCACTTTTCTGGCTGAGATCTCATATTGCAGGGCCCTGACGGGGACCGTGCATCCGAGATAGAGAAGATACTGGGAAAGAGGAGCCTTCTCCTCCGGCTTTTTTTTCACGATGAGAGTCCAACCTTTTTTAATATCTTTTTAATGTCTTCGGTCTTACCCTGAACAGGTGGAAGATTTGACTCCTTCCTCTTCTCATTTTCAAAATCGGTAATCTCCAGGAGACGGCCAAAGGAGGAGAGGAGATCGAGTTGGATTTTCATGGCAGGGGGAAGATAACCCTCTCTCGCCGCGATGTTCTTGATGGCATTCATGAGCTCAGGGATTCTGACATCTTGAGGGCATCTTTCATAACAGGTGTAGCAGGAAGAACAGAGCCAGATGAACTGGCTGGAAAGGACTTCTTTTTTCATTCCGAGAAGGGCCATCCGGATGATTTTTCTCGGATTGTATCGGTCGGTCACCTCTCTCACAGGGCATCCTGCCGTGCAGGTACCGCAGGAGAAGCATTTCTTTATATTTTCTCCTCCGGGTTCTGAAGCAATGAGAAATTTAAAATTAGAGTCAAGCGTCTTGGAGTCAATCATAGGACTTCAAGTTCCAATCACTGGATCGCGAATTCCAAATAATATCCAATCATCAAAATCCAATAACCAAATTTCTCGAAATGGGTGATGGGAGCTTGGTTATTTTAATGAATCTGCCGTGTATAAATAATTTATAAGATACACGTGCCCCTTTTTCAACGATTCGCATGTTTATTTATTCATTTTTTTCACACGTTCGATCTCGGACTTTATAAAATCTTTCAGGCTATCTCCTTTCATGAGATTGTTAAGGTCCGCCTGAAGATTGGAAGGGCTGATTTTACAGATCCACCCCTTTTCATAGGGGCTCTCGTTGATCAATTCAGGAGTCTCTTCAAGATCCTGATTGGAGGCTTCGACCTTTCCGGAGACAGGCGCATAAATCCTGCCAACCCATTTTCCAGATTCCATGGAGCCACAGGGTTTTCCCTGCTCGAGCGACCTTCCGACCGAAGGTAATTCAACATAAACAATCTCACCGGCCAATTTCTGGGCGAAATCGCTCGTTCCCATTGTCACATTATTCCCTTCCACTTTTGCCCAATAGTGCTCTTTGTGATAATAAATATCATCTGGAAAGTGGTATCCCTCGATTTCCATAGTGAAGTTCTCCTTTCTTAATTTTTTAAGGCTATATACACTAAAAGCGGTATAATAACAAGCACTTTTTAAACTCCTTGACAAAAATTCTAATGGGTGATAATCAATGTAACAAAAATCACAAATAATTCAAACAAATAATCCCCCTCTCTCCCTTTAATCAAAAAGGATGGAGGGATTAAGGAAAGGAGGGATGGTTTCATGACGATCAGCAAATGGATGACGGCAGGGACAGTTCTTAAGATGATGGCGATGCAATATCCGGACAAGCCGGCGGTGGGGGACAAGGTTAGGAAGATGACGTTCAAGGAATGGAATGAAAGAAGCTGCCGGCTGGCCAATGCCTTAGCCAAAATGGGGGTTAAGAAAGGAGATCGATTTGCGATACTGGCCTACAACTGTGTCGAATGGATGGAGATCTATGCAGCGGCTGCGAAAGGAGGGCAAATTACTGTTCCAATCATGTTTCGTCTTGCTCCTCCCGAGATGGAATATGTCATCAACCATTCTGAATGCAAAGCCTTTTTCGTTGCGAAGGACTTTGTTCAGACGGTTAATTCATTTCGAAACAAACTTCCCACGGTACCGCCAGAGAATTTTGTATACTGGGGAGATGATAAAGCGCCAGAGGGTTATCAGCACTACGAATCGATCATGACCAAGGCTTCCCCTGCGGAGCCGGATGTGATTGTGGATGCAGATGATGCCTGGAACCTCATGTATACTTCGGGAACGACGGGCAAGCCCAAGGGGGTGATCCGAACCCATGAGGGGAACCTCGGCCAGTATCTGTTGAGTGATCTCAATACGGGCGTTAGGCCAGATGATTGTGTCATGCTCGTCATGCCTATGTGCCATATCAACTCGATCTTTTATTCATTTGCCTATACCTATGTAAGCGCAAGGGTTTTTGTCTACAATATGGTCAGCTTTGATCCAATAGATCTACTGAAGACCATTGAAAAAGAGAAGATTACCTTTACCTCCCTTGTTCCCACACACTACATCATGATGCTGTCTCTCCCTGATGAGGTTAAAAAGAAGATTGATGTTAGTTCGATTCGGCAACTCTTGATCTCGTCTGCACCCGCCCGAAAAGATACCAAGATGGCCATTATGGAGTATTTCAAAAACTCCGAACTCTGGGAGGCCTATGGTTCAACCGAAGCAGGGTTGGTGACGCTGCTCAGACCGGAAGAGCAGTTTAAGAAATTAGGCTCCATCGGGAGGGAGATCTGGGGGACAGACCGGATCAAAATTTTAGATGAAAATGGTAAGGAAGTTCCAAGAGGACAGGTCGGGGAACTCTATTCACGAACCGCTTCGATTTTTAAAGAATATTGGAAGGACCCCGAAAAGACGAAATCCGTGTTTCAGGGGGAATGGTTCTCCGCAGGCGATATGGCTTATCAGGATGAGGATGGATACTATGTCTTGGTGGATCGTAAGGCGAATATGATCATCACCGGAGGTGAAAATGTTTTTCCTTCCGAGGTGGAAAATCTTTTAGGATCCCATCCTTCCGTAAAGTATGTGGCCGTGATTGGAATTCCTCATGAAAAATGGGGAGAGGCGATTAAGGCCGTGGTGACCCTTCATCAGGGAAAGACCGTGACAGAGAAAGAGCTCATCGACCTTTGCAGGGGAAAGATTGCGAGTTACAAGATCCCGAAATCGATCGATTTCATTAAGGACGAAGAGATGCCCATGACCCCAACGGGGAAAATCCTTCACCGGATCTTGAGAGAGAAATATGGAAAATGGAGTGATGTGAAGTAGGGGGTCCAGTAATTTCCCGTGTTTAGCATATCCCCCCTCCCATCGCCCCCAACAAGTGGGGGAGGATTGGAGGGTATTTTTCTCTTGCAAAATCTCGTAGAATAGGCTATTTTAAAAATCTACCAAGAGCATAATTCGCTCTTGGTTTCATTTTGTTAAGGTGGACTAAAGGGAACCTTTTATGCTGAGCAGTCTAAGATGGAGATTCATCCTTTATGCCGCAATTTCGGTCTTCTCCATCCTTCTCGTTTTGCCGACCCTAACCTCTCAGCTCCCTCAGTGGTTTGATAAAGTCATACCTGGGGAAAAGATTCATCTCGGTCTGGATTTACAAGGAGGGATGCATCTTATCCTTGAGGTTGAGGCTGAAAAGGCAATCGAGAGCTATGTGGAAAGGATCAGGAGCAGCCTGAGTGACGATCTGAAAGGGAACGGCATTCCCTTCGGAAAACTGGAGAGAGAGAAGAACAACCAGATCGTTTTGGAAGCCTCAGGGGAAAAGGCGAAGTGGGATAAGATCCTGAGTCAACGCTATCCGATGATGCAAGAACTTTCCTCCTCCCCCCAGGAGAAAGGAATCTGGAAGGTCGTCCTCGTTTTGGACAGCAGGCAGGCAGAGCAAGTGAAAAAGAGTGCCATTGACCAGGCGCTGGAGACCATTCGAAATCGGATCGACCAGTTTGGCGTCTCTGAGCCCGAAATTACTCGCCAGGGCACCGATCGGATTCTGATCCAACTTCCTGGCATCAGGGACCCCCAGAGGGCGATCAACCTGATCGGACGAACCGCCCTTTTGGAATTCAAGCTGTTGGATGAAGAAGGGGATACTGAAGCCGCATTAAAAGGGAATATTCCGGAAGGGGATATCATCCTCTATCAACGGATCGTGGATCCCAAGACAGGAGGAGCCAGAAAGGTTCCATTCCTTTTGAAGAGCAAGACCCTGATGACCGGCGAGTATCTAAAAGATGCTCGCGTCTCTATCGATAGCCAGTTCAATGAGCCTTACGTGGCCATTGAGTTCGATGAAGTGGGTGGGAAGCTTTTTGAACAGATTACAGGTTCCAATGTAAAAAAGAGATTGGCAATCATCCTGGATGATAGTGTCTATTCCGCCCCGGTCATTCAGGAGAGGATCCCCGGAGGAAGAGCTCAGATCACTGGCCGCTTCGATATGAAAGAGGCAGGTGATTTAGCCATCGTCCTCAGGGCGGGGGCTCTACCTGCACCGGTCAAGATTATTGAGCAGAGGACCGTGGGTCCCTCTCTCGGACAGGATTCCATACAGCAGGGGCTCATCTCCATCATCATCAGCGCCGCTCTGATCGTTCTCTTCATGATCTTCTACTATCGACTCTCAGGGGTGATCGCGGATATCGCACTCATCATGAATGTTCTTTTGGTCTTTGCGGTCCTCTCTCTTTTGCGGGCAACCCTTACCCTCCCTGGCATTGCCGGTTTGGTGCTCTCCGTCGGAATGGCTGTAGATGCCAATATCCTGGTCCATGAGCGGATCAAAGAGGAGCTGCGATGGGGGAAAACGACGCGGGCGGCCATTGACCAGGGCTATCACCGGGCTTTTACAACAATCATCGACTCGAATTTGACAACCGTGATCGCAGCCCTGTTTCTCTATCAATTTGGAACCGGTCCTGTCAGGGGGTTTGCGGTCACTCTCTTCTGGGGAATTGTGGCCAATATTTTTACGGCTGTATTTGTGACCCGATGGATGTTCGACTATTTAACCCTCAAGTTGAACGTGAAGAGATTGAGTATATAATTTCCCCTTCTCCCCTTTGGAAGGGTGTGTCACAATGAGGGAACTGCCGTGTTTGTCATTCTGAACCCTTCGCCATGTGTCACCCTGAGCCCATTCGCTTCGCTTAGGATAAACTCCGCGAAGCTTGTCCTGAGCATAGCGAAGGAACTCATGAGATCCTTCACTTCGTTCAGGATGACACTCTGTGTCAGATTCTTCGGCTAACGCCTCAGAATGACATAAGGATATCTTCTATGGAATTGATTCCACCGAATACGCGTATCGATTTTATCGGAAAGAAGAAATATGCCGTCTGGATTTCGGCTGTCGCCATCCTGCTTAGCCTTGGCTCCATCTTTTTGCACGGAGGGTTGAGATATGGGGTGGACTTTGCCGGCGGCCTTCTCATCCAGATTCGATTCTCAAAAGCAGTGAGTATCTCAGAGATTCGAAGCACCATGGAAGCCATGGGTTCGAAAGAAGCTAATGTGCAGAATTTCGGTGGTGAGAATGAATTCTTGATCCGGGTTGAGAAAACATCCGAAGATTTAGACGAGGTATCCAAGAAAATCCAGGCCTCTCTCCAGGAACGATTCAAGGATAAGGCGTTGGAAATTCGAAGGATCGAGGCCGTGGGTCCAAAGGTTGGGAAGGATTTAAAGACAAAAGCCCTCTGGGCGGTGGGCCTTTCTTTTGTTGCCATCTTAATCTATGTGGCGTGGAGATTTAGAACAGTGGCTTACGGCCTTGGAGGGATCGTCGCCCTTCTCCATGACATCCTTATTACTTACGGTGCCATCTCCATCTTTCAGCTGGAATATTCCCTTGCTCTCCTGGCAGTGATCCTGACGATCATTGGATTCTCAATCAATGATACGATCGTCATTTTCGACCGGGTGAGAGAGAATATCAAGAAGATGAGGAAGGAGAGCATGGAGACGATTTTCAACGTGAGCATCAACGAGACCCTTGGAAGGACCATTCTCACCTCGGGGACTGTCATGATGGTAGTCATCATCCTCTTCTTTTTTGGAGGACCGGTGATCCACGATTTTACGACAGCCTTTATCGTTGGATTGATTTCAGGAACCTATTCCACGGTATATATTGCCAGCCCGGTGGTTCTCTTGTGGGAAAAACATGTCTCGGGAAGAAGGAGGAAGAGGTAAAGAGTACTTCTTGACACCGGCTGGAAGTGTATCTTAAGAAATATCTCTGAAAGGAATAAGATGAAGACCTACCAGGCAAAGAAAGAAGAAGTGGATCACCACTGGTATCTTGTAAACGCAGAGGGAAAGGTATTGGGGCGGCTCGCTGTTGGAGTGGCTAACGTATTGAGGGGAAAGCATAAACCCACCTACACGCCTCATGTGGATACGGGAGATTTTATTGTGGTGGTCAACGCACGAAAGGTGAGTTTGACCGGAAGGAAGCTGAAAAACAAGACATACTATCATTACACCGGTTACCCAGGTGGGATTAAGGAGATGAGCGCAGAGAAACTCCTGGCCAAGAAACCCACCGAAATGATCCGCATGGCCGTCAAGGGGATGCTTCCCAAGACCAGTCTGGGTCGGCAGATGCTTCGAAAACTGAAAGTTTATGCTGGGCCGAGCCATCCCCATGAAGCTCAAAAACCTGTTTCACTTGAGATATGACTAATATGACTCTCCCTCCCCATTGATGGGGGAGGGTGCGGGTGGGGGTGACCCTTCGACATGCTCAGGGTGATCATGGTGAGCTCGTCGAACCATCCCCCTCCCCTTTGTCCCCTCCCGCCAAGGGAGGGAATGGTTGTTGGAAATTCAATTCTAATCAAAGGAGAAGAGACGTGGCAGAACCGATTTACGCGACAGGGAAGAGAAAGACATCGATTGCAAGGGTATGGTTGGAACCTGGGGAAGGGAAGTTCGTTGTAAATGAGAGGGCATTGAAGGAGTTTTTTAAGAGGGAGACCAGCGAAATGGTCATCCTCCAGCCCTTCGATCTCACGGGGACCCGAAACCAATTCGATGTGAAAGTCAATGTTCATGGAGGAGGGGGTACGGGCCAAGCCGAGGCCATCCGTCACGGAATTTCGAAGGCCCTGATTCTGTATAATCAAGAGTTCAAAGATGCTCTAAAGAAGGCTGGTTTTTTAACCCGCGATTCGAGGGTCAAGGAACGGAAGAAATACGGGAGAAGGGGAGCGAGACGCAGGCCCCAGTTTTCCAAGAGATAATTTGGACCATATTGAACCAATTCGAAAGGGGAGGTCATATGGCCTCCCCTTTTTTAGTTTCTTGACCGGAACGTGCTTCGTCCCGCTTTGGCGGGATAGCTACATGTAACAAATGTAGCGCCCTCATTTATTGGGGGCGACGAAAAGGTGACCTATGAAAACGAAAGTGGGAATCATTGGCGCAACTGGATACACGGGAGCAGAACTCCTTCGCCTTCTCCTTCACCACCCGGAGGTGGAGGTGACGGCTCTGACTTCACAGAAGTATGCTGGGCTTCCCATTGATCAGGTCTTTCCATCTGTGATGAAATATCTCCAGTTGAAGTGTGAGGAGTTGAACTTAGACCAGGTTTCAAAAAAGACTGATTTCATCTTTACAGCGGTTCCTCACAAGACCGCGATGGAGACAGTCCCGTCCTTTGTTCAGAGAGGAAAAAGAGTGGTTGACCTCAGCGCTGATTTTAGATTCAAAGACCCTATGGTCTATGAGAAATGGTATCAAAAGCATAGTTGCCCTGAACTCCTCGAAGAGTCGGTCTATGGACTTCCTGAACTGCACCGAGAAAAGATTCGGAAGGCAAGAATTGTGGGAAACCCTGGGTGCTACCCTACGGGGGCATTGATCGGCTTAATTCCTCTCGTTACAAAAGGAATGATCTCCTATGAGACAGTTGTCGTGGACTCCAAATCAGGAGTCAGCGGTGCAGGGAGGGATGTGGTGCTCGGATCCCTCTTCTGTGAAGTAAGCGAAGGGGTAAAGGCCTATAACATATATAAACACCGACATCTTCCGGAAATCGAGGGGGAGCTGAGTCAATTGGCGAAAAAAAAGATAGCGGTGAACTTTGTTCCCCATCTGATCCCCATGGACCGAGGAATTTTGACGACCCTTTATGTCAACTTCAACCAGAAAGTGAAGGCCGACGATGTGGTCAACGTCTTTGAAGAGCATTATCGGAAAGAACCCTTTGTTCGGCTCCATCCAAAAGGGAAACTTCCTAATACAAAGGATGTCCGTGGGTCCAATTACTGTGATATCGGTATCGTCGTAGATGAACTGGGTGGCCGAGGGGTCATTGTGACGGCCATTGACAATTTGGTTAAAGGGGCTTCCGGCGAGGCGGTGCAAAACATGAATATCATGCTGGGATATCCCGAGACCATGGGCCTTGATGTGGTTCCGCTTTGGCCCTGAGGGCGCAAGGCGCTAAGCGCAGGGCGCATGGCGTAGCTTATAGCTTTTCCCTATTCACCATAGACTCCGCCATGCACCACGTTGGGTGCATGGCTGCCCTGAACTTTACATAGTTCAGGGGGAACTCCACACTCCGAACTGTCTTCGGATTTCCATTTTACAACCTCATGTGATTCTGTTAGATTATTTTCCAAGGGAAAAACCACCCGCTCGTAGCTGGATCCACACATGAAACCCATAACCCCGATGATCAAACAGTACCTTCAGATCAAGAGCCAGTATCCGGATTCCCTCCTCTTCTTCCGAATGGGAGACTTCTATGAAATGTTTTTTGAAGATGCCCAGGTTGGCTCTAAGGAACTGGATATCGCCTTGACCTCAAGGAATAAAGGGAAGAAGGATAGCATCCCTCTCTGCGGTGTTCCTCATTTTGCTGCTGAAACCTATATCTCGAAACTGCTGCAGAAAGGCTATAAAGTCGCCCTCTGTGACCAGGTGGAGGATCCCAGGCTGGCCAAAGGGATTGTGAAGAGAGAGGTGGTGAGGGTTTTCACTCCGGGCCTCGCCTTGGATACGGTCCACCTGGGCACAGGAGAGAGTAATTACCTGATGGGCTTCTGTGCCGAGGGAGAAGTCTTCGGCCTTGCCTTTCTGGACATCTCCACAGGCGAATTAAAAACCAGTCAAATCTCAGGCTTCGAGCCCTTTCTCAACGAAGCCCTCCGGAACGAACCCAAGGAGATTCTTTGCCTGAAGCTTTTCCAGGAGCACCCCTGTTTTGAAAGATTTAAGAAGAGTTTTGAGAATGGTCTAGTCAACTATCTAGAAGATTTGAAATTCGATTCCATGCTTCCCCTCAGCGAGATGGAAGGAGCTTCCGGGCTTCAGCGATCTCCCTTGGCCTCTCAGGCTGTCGCCATGGTCCTGCACTATGCGGAGGAGAATCAGAAGAAGCCTCTTTCCCATATCCGTTCCATCGTTTTTTATCGAGTCCAGGACTTTATGGTCATTGATGAGGTGGCCAAAAAGAATTTAGAACTCACACGGTCCCTCTTCGACCAAGGCAAAAAGGGTTCTCTCTTCTGGGTGCTGGATGACACCATGACGGCCATGGGAAGTCGAAAATTGAAACAATGGGTGAACTACCCATTGATGGATATCCAGGAAATCGATCGCCGCCTGGAAGGGGTTTCTGAGCTGAAGGAGAAGAAGATCGAACGGAAGCGATTGAGGGAGTCTTTAAAGGAAGTTCAAGATATGGAACGATTGACCTCCCGGATCTTTCTTGGGCATGCCAATGCAAGAGATCTCGTGGGGCTGAAGCTTTCGCTCAAAAACCTACCCGATCTGAAGATCTTGCTCCAGGCCTTTGGCTCACCGATCCTCAAAGGGATCGCATCCGGGCTAGAGAGCTTTGACGATCTCCATCACCTTCTGGAATCCTCCATTGTTGAAAATCCACCTTTGTCCGTTCGAGAAGGGGGCCTCGTAAAATCGAACTACAATAAGGAACTGGATGATCTGAGAAAGATTGGACGGGAAGGCAAGGGATGGATTCTCCATCTGGAAGCGGAAGAGAGAAAGAAGACGGGGATCTCTTCTCTGAAGGTTCGATACAATCAAGTTTTCGGATATTATATTGAAGTGACCAAAATCAACCTTCATCTCGTGCCGCAACATTATGAACGGAAGCAGACTCTGGTCAATGCAGAACGATTCATCACGCCGGAGCTCAAGGAGTTTGAGGCTAAGGTATTAGGTGCGGAAGAAGCAATCTGCCAATTGGAATACCGGCTCTTTGAAGAGATTCGGAAACAAGTTTCAGACCAGACTCCCAGGCTCCAGAAAACCGCCTCAGCCATCGCCGTGATTGATATCCTCTGTTCCCTGGCAGAGGTTGCCGATCGTTATGATTACAACCGACCCGTGGTCGATGAGGGGGAAGAGATTGTGATTGAGGATGGCAGACATCCTGTCCTGGAGAGGATGGGCCTTTCTGAGAGATTTGTTCCCAATGATACCCTTCTCAATAACCAGGAGCATCAGATTGTCATCATTACCGGGCCCAACATGGCCGGCAAATCGACTTATCTAAGGCAGGTAGCTCTCCTTATCGTCATGGCTCAGATAGGATCTTTCGTTCCCGCCAGGGAGGCGAAGATCGGAGTGGTCGACCGCATCTTCACCCGGGTAGGGGCCCTGGATAATATCATGAGGGGACAGAGCACCTTCATGGTGGAGATGATGGAGACGGCACGCATCTTGAACCAGGCCACCTTGAGGAGTCTGGTCGTTTTAGATGAGATCGGAAGGGGGACCAGCACCTTTGACGGTTTGAGCATCGCCTGGGCAGTGGCGGAATACCTTCATGATCATCCCTCCCTCAGGCCCAAGACCCTCTTTGCCACCCATTATCATGAATTGACCGAGTTATCCCTCACCAAGGAGAGGGTGAAAAACTATAATGTGGCCGTAAGGGAGTGGGGAGGAGACATTATCTTTCTCAGAAAGATTGTGGAGGGAGGGACCAACCGGAGCTACGGGATCCAGGTGGCACGGCTGGCAGGGCTTCCCCAAAAGGTGATCGACCGGGCAAAGGAGATTCTTTCTAATCTGGAGCGAGGCGAATTGGATTCCATGGGGTTGCCAAAGATCGCAAAATCGAAAATGCCGGGATCAAAGCCTGCCCCCCCTGTTCAACCTTCCCTATTCGTTCCGGCCGATCCCATCCGGGCTCTGTTGAAAAAGCTTAAAATCGATCAATTGACCCCACTCGAGGCAATCAATGTTCTGGATGAACTGAAGAAAAAGGCGGATAAAGATGAATAAAAAAGCTAATTTCGAAGCACGAATTTCCTGCCTGCCGGCAGGCAGGCGAAATCCGAAACTTGATGAATCCGTAAAAAGTCGTCATTCCCGTGAAAACGGGAATCCAGAGGAATGCTAACTACGCAAAAAAGACTGGATTCCTGCTGGAGTTTACCCCGTACTTGATACGGGGCAGGAATGACAGAAAATAGCGTTTTCAGACTTTTTACGAGACCATCAAATTTGAATTCTTAGTTATGCCCCCAACGGGGTGCGGGGAATGATCGATTTTCCAAAGGCGAGATTAAAGATGGTGGAGGAACAGATCACCTCGAGGGGCGTCAACGATCCCAGGGTGATCAAAGCCCTGAAGAAAGTCCCCCGCCACCTTTTTGTCGAAGAAGCCCTTCAGAAACAAGCTTACAGTGATCATCCCCTTCCAATCGGAGAAAAACAGACCATTTCTCAGCCCTACATGGTAGCTCTGATGACCGAAGCCCTGCAATTAACAGGGAAGGAAAAGGTTTTAGAGATTGGGGCGGGGTCCGGATATCAGACAGCCATCCTGGCTGAGCTTGCTCAAAAAGTCTATTCCATCGAAAGAATCCGCTCCTTGGCGATCAGAGCCAGGCAGTTGATCTATGAGTTGGGATACTACAACGTGGAAATAAAGGTTTTCGATGGAACCCATGGATGGTTGGAGGAGAGCCCTTTTGAAGCAATCATGGTGACTGCAGGATCTCCTGAAATTCCCCAACCCTTGATCGATCAACTGACCGTTGGGGGGCGATTGGTCATCCCTGTCGGAGATGCCTTTGTTCAGGACCTCATTCGAGTAATCAAGACAGAAGAAGGAGTTAAAAAGGAGGATCTGGGGGGGTGCCGTTTTGTTAAATTGATCGGAAAATATGGATGGGATGAGGAATAAAAGACTGGCGCAGATCGTTTTAGGGACCCTCTTTCTCTCGACGCTTCTTCTTGTTGCCAGCTGTTCCCAGAAAAGAGTGGCTACCGAGCGGAGGTCTCCTCGTCAAGAGAAGAAAGTCGCCAGAAAAGGGGTTTATCATGTCGTCGAGAGACACCAAACCCTCTACCGTATCTGTAAAACCTATGAAGTCGATATCCACGAAGTAGCCTCCATCAATGGAATTACCGATCACAGCAAAATCCAAACGGGCCAAAGGGTTTTCATCCCTGGTGCAAGGAAGGTTTTGAAGGTTGAGATCGTTATCGATGATGTGGCGGCAGAGCAAGTGGAGACGGAGAGAGAGAGACCAAAGACAGTTTATAAAAAGATGGATTTCATATGGCCTGTGGAAGGGAGATCGGGCGATGGTTTTGAAGATAATGAGAGGAAAAGGCATCAGGGTATTGACATTAGGGCTTCCCAAGGGACACCGATTAAAGCTTCTGGCGCCGGGACCGTTATCTATTCCGGAAATACCATCAAAGGCTATGGAAACATGGTCATCCTTCGCCATTCGGAAGAATACGTGACCGTCTATGCTCACAATCAGGTGAATCTGGTGGAAGAGGGATCTCGGATCGAGAAAGGGCAGATCATCGGAAAGGTGGGCCAGACCGGAAGGGCCACAGGTCCTCATCTCCACTTCGAAATCCGACGAAACAACAAACCCGTCGATCCGTTGCTCTATTTGAAATAAGTCCATAATCCCCTCTTGCCGCCCTTTGGAAAGTGGGATTAGGGGGATTTGGATGGAAGAATTCCGGACAAAAACGATATCCTCATAGTGAGACCTGGTTTTATAACACCCTTCAATCTACAATCCTAAATCAAAAATCTGAAAACAGGACATTTCTAATTTGGTAAGAATAGGACATTTCTAATTTGGCTTGACACATGAGATTTATAACAATTGATCTTTTGTTGTCTTTTTGGTAGATTAAAAAAGCCTCGACTTGATTTAAAA
>CAYMJV010000022.1:0-7586 GCA_964390545.1 uncultured Syntrophaceae bacterium | reverse complement strand
ATTGATCTTTTGTTGTCTTTTTGGTAGATTAAAAAAGCCTCGACTTGATTTAAAACCCTCTCCCCTTGTGCCTGCCTGCGGTAGGCAGGGGAGAGGGAGCGGGTGAGGGGTAATGTTAATCTTCAATAAGATTCTTGAATTAAAAATAGAGCCTATTCCCAAGAAAGGAATGGGCTTTGTTGTTCTTAGGGGGAAATATTACGAACATGAACCACGGGCCAGCGACATTATTCTAATGGAAGAGTATTTCGGAACAATTTAGAGCTGAGGATTATTGAGGCTAACAAGTCAGTCTTGAGTTGAACTAGGAAAGCCGTGCCAAAAACACCTGAAGATCAAGCCCGGGAAATAATAGACCGCGTGCTGGAGTTCGCGGGGTGGTCTGTCCAGGATTTCAAAAAAGCCAATATCTACGCTAAACGAGGTGCTGCCATCCGCAATTTCCCGTTAAATCCGGGACACGGTTTCGCCGACTACATTCTATATATAGACGGACAGGCTGCGGGGGTAATCGAGGCCAAGAAAGTCGGCACCACTTTGACGGGCGTCGAACTGCAATCGGGCAAATACAAGGATGGTCTGCCCGAATCGCTCCCTGCCTGGTTTAGGCCGCTTCCTTTCTGTTATGAGTCTACCGGGGTGGAAACCCGTTTTACGAACGGCCTTGATCCCGAGCCCCGCTCGCGCAACGTCTTTGCGTTCTATCGTCCCGAGACCCTTGCCGCCTGGTTGAAGGATGACACTCCCATCATGGGAGGCAAGGTTGCCGAAGCTATGGTCCCGTATGGTAAGCCTCCCACATTACGTCTTCGACTGAAACAAATGCCTCCTCTTATTGAAGAGGGCCTATGGACAGCCCAGATCAGAGCTATCAAGAATTTAGAAAAATCCTTAGCTGAAAACCGGCTAAGATCCGTGATTCAGATGGCCACGGGCAGCGGCAAGACCTTTACGGCCATAAACTTCATCTATCGACTAATCAAATTCGCTGGATCACGACGCGTGCTATTTCTTGTGGATAGAGGAAATTTGGGTAAACAGACACTCAAGGAAATCCAACAGTTTGTTTCCCCTTACAACAATTTCAAGTTCAGTGAAGAGTACATTGTCCAGCGCTTAACTTCGAACAACCTTGACACGACGGCACGGGTTTGTATCAGCACTATCCAACGTCTCTATTCCATGCTTAAGGGAAGGGAGCTCTCTGAGGAGGATGAGGAAATCTCCGTCGCAGGGCTCGAAAGGGTTTTTAAGGAGCCGGAACCCATCGAGTACAATCCGGTGATTCCAATCGAAACCTTCGATTTTATCATCACAGACGAATGCCACCGCTCCATTTACAATCTATGGCGCCAGGTACTTGAATATTTCGATGCCTTCATCATCGGTCTTACCGCGACCCCAAATAAACAAACCTTTGGCTTCTTTAATCAAAATTTGGTCATGGAGTACGGCCACGAACAGGCAGTTGCCGATGGAGTCAATGTCAACTACGACGTCTACCGCATCGAGACCGAGATCACCGGAAGCGGCTCTAAGGTCGAAGCTGGCTACTATGTTGACAGACGGGACCGCGAAACCCGTGCTGTGCGGTGGGAACGGCTCGACGAAGATCTTGCCTATGGTGCAAACCAGCTCGATAAAGAAATAGTCGCCATGGACCAGATTCGCACGATAGTCCGCGCATTCCGGGATAAGCTCTTTACCGAGATCTATCCGGGTCGGACTGAGGTCCCAAAGACCCTTATCTTTGCTAAAGATGATAGTCACGCCGAAGACATCGTTAAGATCGCTCGCGAAGAGTTTGCGAAGGGGAACGAATTCGCTCAGAAAATCACTTATAAGACAACAGGGAAAAAAACCGAAGATCTGATTGCTGAATTTCGCAATAGCTACTTTCCCAGAATTGCCGTCACCGTAGATATGATCGCTACTGGCACTGACATTAAACCTTTGGAGGTGGTCCTTTTTATGCGGTCTGTGAAATCGCGGACTTTCTTCGAGCAGATGAAAGGGAGGGGTGTCCGTGTCATCTCCGAGGACGATCTGCGAGCAGTCACTCCGGATGCCAAAAGCAAAGACCACTTCATCATCGTTGATGCTGTCGGGGTCTGCGAGGAGGATAAGACCGATTCACGGCCCATGGACCAGAAAAAATCAGTGTCGTTTGAGAAACTGCTTCAGGCAGTTGCCTTAGGTAACACCGAACCTGAAGTAATCTCATCCGTTGCGGCCCGCATCGCCCGTTTGATGAAAAGGCTCGACGATCCCGATAAAACCCAAGTTGAAACACACACCCACGGTAAGAGTCTCAAAGATCTTACAAGCGATCTCGTGGCCAGCCTCGATGCCGATCGCCATGTTGAAAAGGCTAAGCAAGAAAGCAAGACCGAACAACCCAATGAGGAGCAGATTCGGCAGGCTAAGAAAAACTTGATCCAGGAGGCAGTCAAGCCTTTGTACAACCCGGATCTTCGTAATGTTCTGATAGAATTTCATAAAAAGACAGAACAAACCATTGATCATGTAAGCCAGGACAGGGTCATTGAAGCAGGGTTTAGTGCCGATGCTCTGGAGAAAGCGAAAGGAGTGGTCCAATCTTTCGAAAATTTCATCCAAGATCATAAAGACGAAATAACTGCACTGCAAGTTCTTTATAGTAGGCCCTTTAAGGCTCGGCTTCGGTTTGAGGACGTCAAGGAGTTGGCAAACACCATTGAAAGACCGCCTTATCTTTGGACAGAGTCACAACTCTGGCAAGCCTATGCTGCCCTGGATAAATCCAAGGTTAAAGGGGTAGGGACCAAACGAATACTTACAGACCTTGTTTCACTTGTGCGCTTTGCAATCCACCAGGATAACGAACTTGTTCCTTTTCCCGAAAGAGTAAATGTCAATTTCAAAGCCTGGTTGGGTCAGCAAGAAAACATGGGGAGGAAGTTCACAGATGAACAGAAACACTGGCTCGAGATGATTAAAAACCATATCGCCGCAAACATGAGTATTGAAAAGGATGATTTTGATTATGCACCGTTTACCCAGGAGGGTGGTATTGGTAAAGTTTACAAATTATTTGGGGATGAACTAACCGCAATTCTTGAACAGCTGAACGAAAAGTTGGCAGCATAACAATCACTTAAGTATGTCCAACAGTGAGCATAATGAGAAAATAAAGAGAGTGTCTCTTGACTTCCCTTCTGATTGGGCAATGAGCGCTCTTGAAGAAGTTAGCCAAATCATCATGGGGCAGTCGCCACCCTCCAGTGCTTACAATACCAGACAAGCAGGACTGCCTTTCTTCCAAGGGAAGGCAGAGTTTGGGTCACTTTATCCAAAGGCAGTTAAGTGGTGCACACAACCGGCTAAAGTTGCCCAGAAGGGTGACGTTTTGATTTCGGTTCGTGCTCCGGTGGGACCAACAAATCTGGCTCCATCGGAGTGCTGCATCGGGAGAGGCCTTGCGGCGATTCGCCCGCTCCGAGATATACCAAGCAAGTATGTTCTCTATTATCTTCGCAGCATAGAGTCTGATATCGAATCTTTAGGGACGGGCACAACTTTCAAGGCAATCTCAGGTTCGATTTTGCGTTCGTTGCCGGTACCACTAGCGCCGTCAGGCCAGCTGAGGCGCATCGTGGAAGAAATCGAAAAGCAATTCTCCCGATTGGATGAAGCCGTTGCTGGCCTAAAGCGCGCCAAGGTGAACCTTAGACGTTATAAGGCCGCAGTCCTCAAGGCTGCAGTGGAGGGAAAACTCACCGAACAGTGGCGCAAAGAAAATCCTGATGTCGAACCTGCTGAGAAACTGCTCGAACGCATCCTCGCCGAACGCCGTAAAAAATGGGAAGCAACGGAACTGGTCAAAATTAAAGCTGAGGGTAGAGAATCTAAGAGAGAAGAATGGAAGGCCAGCTATAAAGAACCCGAGGGTCCCGATCCTGAAAATTTACCCGCTATTCCTAATAGCTGGACCTGGACCACTCTTCCACAGTTAGGTGAATTAAACCGCGGAAAATCAAAACACAGACCGAGAAATGACCCGAAGCTATACGGAGGGCCATATCGTTTCATTCAGACTGGCGATATCCGACAAGCGAATGGTGTTATTAGCAAGTACACACAAACTTATTCAGAAGAAGGGCTAAAGCAGAGCCGAATGTGGCCTAAGGGGACACTGTGTATAACGATAGCAGCTAATATTGCGAATACTGCAATCCTTGGTTTCGATGCCTGCTTCCCAGATAGCGTTGTCGGGTTTATCCCGTCTACTGAACATACTGACGTGCGATTTATCGAGTACTTCTTCCGGACAGCGCAAAAGGGCATCGAGAAATTTGCTCCAGCTACCGCTCAAAAGAACATTAATTTGGATATATTAGCAAAGGTTGCCATTCCATTGCCACCGGAGAAGGAACAGAGGGCAATTGTGGAGGAAATTGAGCGTCGGCTCTCAGTTGCAGAGAAAATAGAAAGAAGTATCGAAGCAAATAAGGTACGCACAGACCATTTCCGCCAATCCATCCTCAAGAAAGCATTCTCTGGTAGATTGGTGCTACAGATAAAGAATCAGTCGCCAAATTGACTGCCTGAAGGACTTGCGGTTCACCAAGTGCGCATTAATTCATCTTTTAAGTGAACTACGTCACTCTTGATATACTTTGGACTTGGAATAAGTATATTGGAAGTGCTATAATTCACTCAATAAATGAAATCTGACACTTTGGATGTACTATGCAGGTGATATCCGGTTTAGGAAAAATTGAGAGAGAAAGGTTAGCGGCGCTTATTCGGGGTACGAAAGGAACCGTTTCGGTTCCAGAGGCAGCCAGCATTTTGAAGGTTTCACCTTCGGAAGCGTCTAAGATGTTGTCAAAGTGGGCGAGCAAAGGCTGGCTTTCCCGGGTGCGGCAAGGGCTTTATATCCCCGTCCCAATCGAATCTCGAACTATTGATGTTCCATTAGAAGACCCCTGGGTCATAGCGGACCGCTTGTATTCTCCTTGTTATATCGGAGGCTGGAGCGCGGCAGAGTATTGGGGCCTAACAGAGCAAATCTTTCGCACAGTCGTCGTAATGACAACTCAGAAACCAAGAGATCGGAAGCCAGTCATCAAAGGAGCAGGATTTCTCCTACGGACGGTATCAGAGAAAACTATGTTCGGACTGAAACCTGTCTGGAGAGGTCAGGTAAAGATATCAGTCTCAGATCCAACCCGCACCATACTCGATATGCTGAGTGATCCCCAGCTTGGTGGTGGAATCCGTTCCACAGTCGATGTATTTAGAGATTACCTAAAGTCAGAGAATAAGAAGATAGATTTGTTGATCGAGTATGCTGATCGGTTGGGAAATGGTTCTGTATTTAAACGGCTCGGTTTTCTTTTGGAACAATTTGCTCAGGATGAACAGAACACGATCAAGCTCTGCCAAACCAGGCTCACAAAGGGAAATTCCAAGTTAGATCCTAAACTACCTGGCGACAAATTGATCACGCGATGGAGACTATGGACTCCTAAGAATTGGGCAAAGGAGCGCTGATTTGATTAGCCGTCAGGAAATATTGGATTTCTCCAGGGAGTTTGGACTCACTGCAAATATCATTGAAAAAGATTATTTACTTGGATGGATATTAGGTGGTATCTCGCAGCACAGCGAATTAGGCTCCGAATGGGTTTTCAAAGGCGGGACCTGCCTGAAAAAGTGTTATTTTGAAACCTACCGCTTCTCAGAAGACTTAGATTTCACAATTGAGAAGACAGAACACTGCAATCATGAATTTTTGACAAATGCGTTCAAAGAAGTTGCCGATTGGGTTTATGAGAAAGCCGGCATTGAGATCCCGAAAGAATTAATCTATTTCGAGATTTACAGAAACCCGCGCGGGAAATTATCAGCACAGGGCAGGATCAGCTATCGTGGCCCGTTGCAACGAGGTGGCGATTTACCCCGCGTAAAATTGGATCTAACCAGTGACGAGATTTTAGTCCTTGATCCTGCGAACCGGGAGGTACATCATCCTTATTCTGATAGGCCAGAAGAAGGTTTCCATATTCATTGCTATTGCTTCGAAGAACTCTTCGCAGAAAAAATCAGGGCTTTGGGAGAGCGATTGAGACCACGAGATCTTTACGATGTTATTCATTTATATCGACATGAAGGTATAAGGCCAGATCGAGCTTTGGTGATGCGCGCGCTGGAGGAAAAGTGCAGATTCAAAGATATTTCAGTCCCGACGATGGCAATTCTCGACGAGAAGCCGGAAAGAATCGAATTAGAAGCTGAATGGGAAAACATGCTGGGACATCAATTGCCTGTTCTGATACCTTTTGAACAATTCTGGATGGAGCTCCCAAAGGTGTTTGAGTGGCTGTATCGTTCTGTGGAAAAAGCGTTACCGCCTCCGATGCCACTCATGGGCATGGCGGTCGATAAAGCATGGCATCCACCCGCAATGCCTCGCGCCTGGCATTCGACTACGCCTCTCGAGGTAATACGTTTTGCTGCTGCAAATCGACTGTGCGTGGATTTGACATACGGCGGGACCCACCGATTAATAGAGCCATATTCTTTGCGTCGGACGCTTGACGGGAACCTGTTGCTGTATGCTGTGAAGCATAATACCGGAGAGGATAGATCTTACCGGACCGATCGTATTCAAGGGGCTGAAGTTACGACGATACCATTCAAGCCTCGATATGTCGTTGAGCTAACTACCTCTGGTCCGATTTCAGCACCGCCCAAAGTCCGTGCGGCCATATCAAAGCCCACATGGGGTACCTCAACTAAGTCTTCCCAGAAAAGAAGAACACCAAGCTACGGACCTAAATATATTTTCAAATGTTCCGTGTGTGGAAAACAGTTCTCACATAAATCGTACGACTCGTCTCTAAACGAACATAAGAATAAGCAAGGATATCCTTGCCCCGGCAGAACTGGGATATACATAACTACAAAATATTAGGAGAAACCATGGCTAACTCAGCCATTGTCCAAAAGCTTTGGAATTATTGTAACGTCCTTCGTGATGATGGCATGAGTTATGGCGACTATGTCGAGCAGCTTACCTATTTGTTGTTCCTTAAAATGACCGATGAGAGAACTAAGCCGCCATACAGTCAACCGAGTATTGTGCCGGTTGAATATAGCTGGTCCACGCTTATTAGTAAGGATGGTAGTGAGCTTTTTGAGCACTACAGAAAAATCCTGGAGGACCTTGGTGGTAAAAAGGGATTACTTGGCCTCATTTTCGGTAAGTCCCAGAACAAAATCCAAGATCCGGCGAAGCTCCGACGTCTTATCGTCGATCTCATCGACAAAGAAAACTGGTCAATGATGAGTTCTGATGTCAAAGGGGACGCCTATGAGGGGCTCTTAGAGAAAAATGCACAAGACCTTAAGTCAGGAGCAGGGCAGTACTTTACTCCCCGAGAACTGATACGCGCCATGGTGGATGTCATTGCTCCAGAACCAGGAGAGAAGATCTCTGATCCGGCGTGCGGAACGGGAGGCTTCCTGTTCTTGTCTCATAAGTATATTGTTGATCATTACCCCAACATGACTAAAGAAGAGAAGCGGAGGTTGAAGGA
>CAYMJV010000021.1:0-38528 GCA_964390545.1 uncultured Syntrophaceae bacterium | reverse complement strand
TTGACTCCATCCTTGCTCGTGACTACCCGGTCATCCAGGGAACGATTCTCATCTTTGGACTCCTTTACATCCTGGTCAACCTGGTTGTCGATATGATCTACGCCTTTATCGATCCGAGGATACGATATGACTGAGACAATCCAGCCTCAGGCTCGGAAGACCCAACGTTCGGCTGATAGCCGGCTTAAGCGCAACTGGGCAAAGCTCAGACGTAACAAGGCAGCTCTCTTTGGCGGCAGTTTGATCCTGATTTACCTGATCACCGCACTGCTGGCTCCAGTGATCTTTCCGAGCAGTCCATCGGCTCCGAACCTCTCCAGAGCGCTTGAGCGACCTTCTATTGGAAACCCGTTGGGAATGGATGAACTTGGCCGTTCCATCTTGGGCCGGGTGATCTACGGCTCAAGGATCTCGCTGCTGATCGCTATCGGGGTCGTCTTTGTCGGACTGCTTGTCGGTGTACCGTTAGGGCTTGTTTCTGGTTACTATGGCGGCAAAGTCGATTTCAGTATCCAGCGAGTCACGGACACGTTGCTCGCATTCCCCGGATTTCTCCTGGCTTTGGCCCTGGTAGCCGTCTTGGGGGTAGGGCTTAAGAATACGATCATCTCGGTTGGCATTAGCATGGTGCCCATTTACATTCGCCTGGTGCGGGGCTGCGCCCTGTCGGTAAGGGAGCAGACCTATGTCGAGGCGGCTCGGGCAGTGGGTACTCGAGATAGGACCATCCTGCTTAGGCATATCCTGCCAAATGTCATGGTCCCCATTACCATTCAGACAAGTCTGGGCATGGGCATGGGCATCCTCTCTGCTGCCGGTCTGGGCTTTCTTGGCTTAGGTGTCCAACCACCTACACCAGAGTGGGGTGCCATGCTTGGCTCCGGCCGCGCATACCTCTTTCATGCTCCCCACGTGGCTACATTTCCGGGAATTGCCATATTCCTGGCTGTCCTTGGCTTCAACCTTGCGGGTGACGGCCTGCGCGATGTGCTCGATCCGAGGTTCAGGTTATGAAGCAGGAATCTCTCCTCTCCATCAAGAATCTGCGCACCCGCTTCCATATTTACGAAGGAATGGTGACGGCTGTGGATGGGATCAACTTGGATGTACACCGAGGGGAGACCCTGGGGGTGGTTGGGGAGAGCGGGTGCGGAAAGAGCGTGACGGCCCTGTCCATCCTCAGATTGCTTGCCTCTCCGCCGGCAGAGATTCAAGGGGAGATCTTGTTCGGGGGCTCGAACCTCCTGGAGCTTAACTTGGATGAGATACGCAGAATCAGGGGCAACGCTATCTCCATGATCTTTCAAGAGCCAATGACTTCTCTCAACCCGGTCCTGACCATCGGGGAGCAGATCTCAGAGGCCATCAGACTTCATCAAGGTGTGGCACGTCAGGAAGCCTGGAGCAAGGCCGTGGAGATGCTTCAAATGGTCCAGATCCCTTCTCCCAAGATGAGGGCTCATGAATATCCTCATCAGTTGAGCGGTGGAATGCGACAGCGGGCAATGATCGCCATGGCCTTATCCTGCCGCCCTCGACTGCTCCTGGCAGATGAGCCCACCACTGCGCTGGATGTGACCATCCAGGCTCAGATCGTCGACCTGATGGAACGCCTCAAGGAGGAATTTAGGACATCCATTGTGTTGATCACTCACAACTTGGGTCTCATTGCAGAAATGGCCAAACGAGTCTTGGTGATGTATATGGGCAAAGTGGTGGAGGAGGCTTCGGTGGAAGATCTTTTTCAGGAACCCCTTCATCCCTACACGCAGGGTCTTCTGGAGTCCATCCCCTGGATTGGCAAGAAACTGAAGACCGGTCGAAAACAACTTCAAGAGATTCCAGGGATTGTACCGAGCCTCTTGGAGATGCCTGAGGGATGCAGATTTCATCCGCGGTGTTCACGCGTCATGAATATCTGCAGTAAAGAAGAGCCTCCTCTGGTTCAGAAGGATGGCCGCCGGGTCCTGTGCTGGCTATGGGCATGATGGAAATGCATCAACCATTATATTTCTGTAGGGGCGGCCCTCTGCGGCCGCCCAGTTTTGGGGGCCTCGGATTCCCTACGTTTAATTTGGGATAGTCTATTTTCCGAGTAAAAAAAATGAACCAAGTTCCTCTTCTCCAGGTTCGTAACCTCAAGAAATACTTTCCTCTCCGCAAAGGGATCCTTTCGAGGACCGTGGGATGGGTTCAGGCGGTCGATGGCGTGAGCTTTACTTTGAAGCATGGAGAGACCTTAGGACTGGTCGGCGAGAGCGGATGCGGTAAGACCACAATAGGGCGCTGTCTCCTGCGATTGATTGAGCCTACCGAAGGGGAAATCGAATTTGAGGGCAAAGACCTTCTGAAAATGGATCGGGAAGAGCTCCGGAAGGCTCGGGCTCGACTTCAGATTATTTTCCAAGATCCCTACTCATCGTTGAACCCCCGAATGACTTTAGAGGAGATTGTTGCCGAACCTTTCAGGAATCATACTCAAGCCTCAAGGTCGGAAATTCGGGATCGGGTTTCTTTCCTTATGGAAAAAGTGGGACTCCATAAGGAGCAGGTCCGGAGGTACCCTCATGAGTTCAGCGGAGGCCAGAGACAGCGAATCGGCATCGCGCGAGCCTTAGCCCTGAACCCCAAGGTGATCGTATGTGATGAGCCCGTCTCCGCGCTCGATGTCTCCATTCAAGCCCAGGTGATTAACCTGCTGGTAAAACTCCAGGAAGAGATGGGACTTTCCTATCTCTTTATTGCTCATGATTTGAGTGTAGTAGAACATATCAGCGATCGAGTGGCTGTGATGTACCTTGGAAAGGTCGTCGAGCTGGCCAAGGATGCAGATCTTTACACTTCACCAAAACACCCCTATACCGAGGCCTTGCTTTCCGCCGTTCCCATGGCCGACCCAAGAATAAAAAAGCAGAGGATCATACTTCAGGGGGAGATTCCGAGCCCGATCAACCTCCCGGAGGGATGCCGGTTTTCTACCCGATGTTCATATCGATCGAGCCTTTGCGGGGAAGCCGAGCCAGAATTCAAAGATCTGGGCGGAGGACATTGGGTTTCCTGCCACCGTTATTAAAATAGTTTTTTTTAAAATTAGGCTTTCGATCTGTCATTCCCGCCCCGTATCAAGTACGGGGTAAACTCCAGCGGGAATCCAGATGGGTTATGTCAGGAAATGGATTCCTGTTTCCACAGGAATGACCCACCCACGGGATGCTTAATTTTCGCCAACTTTTCAGGACCGTTAAAAGTAATTAAAAGATCTCAAATCCTGCATTCTTAAGAGATTGCTTCAAACGTTGATTCATCCGGACCATTACTTTGGTGGGGTATCTAACCTTGAAAAGGAATTGGGCATTGTTTTGAATGTCGAGTCGTTTCATCTCCTTCTTCACCCGGTCGACATACCCGGTCATGTCTAACTTGTCAGCCTCGAGAGCCTCGACAAAAGCCTTCTCCAAATACTTGTCGACATTTTGGTCGATGGCGCCGTACTTTTCATCGAAGGCCCTTCGAATCTCATGCTCTTCAGGCTGTTGATATTTCTCATGATGGACGATCACTTCCTTTTTCAATTTGGGGATGGATTGGGGAATCGATTTTGGGTATCCGATGGACAGTAACATCACCGGAAGAACATATTGGGGGATCTCAAAAAAATTTCTGGTCTCATCGATCTCATTTTGAATTGAACCGATGTAGACCGAGCCAAGACCTAAGCCTTCCGCAAGGATGACCACATTCTGGGCCGCCACCATCAGGTCAGCGTAAGCGATGAGGAAGTGATTGATGGCCTGCTCTCCTCTGAAATCGGTCTGGCACAACTCCGCCCACTTCTTGATCCGGTAAAAATCGAGGCAGAAGATCATGGTGAGAGGCGCACCTCTCACCCAGGGTTGACCTCCAGAGAGTTCGGCCAATTTTTTTCTTCCCTCCGAGTTTCGAACTAAGATGATGGAGAGGGGTTGAATATTTCCTCCGGTTGGGGCCTGATTGGCTACATCGACCAATTGTTCAATGATGGATTCTGAAATCTCCTGATCTTTAAAGACCCGGACCGACCTTCGTTTCATCATCAAATCATACAAGTTCATTGGTTCTCCTTTTCTCATTTACCACTTACTCTTTTTCTCTCTTGACACTTTTCAAGAATCATTATATCCAATCAAGCATTGAGAACTTGCAATGCCTAACCAACAATGTCATTGCGAGCGGAGCGAAGCAAGTAACTGCAAAGCAGTCATCCTGAGGGCAACGCCCGAAGGATCTCAATGAGATTCTTCGCGGAGTTTATCCTGAGCCATGAAATCAGACTCTTCGCTTCGCTCAGAGTGACAGTGAGCGAAGGGCTCAGAATGACACGTTGCATGAGATTGCCACGTCGTCTCAAAAATTCGGGACTCCTCGCAATGACAACATTCTTATAATACTTACGGGAAGGAGAAACAATGGAAAAGAATGATGTGGTGGTCGTGAGTGCGGTCCGGACGCCTTTTGGGAAGTTCGGAGGGACTCTTAAAGATATTCCTTCCATTGACCTCGCTGCCATGGTGATCCGGGAAGCCCTTCAAAGGGTAACTGTTAAAGGCGAAGAGGTAGAAGAGACTTATTATGGATCCGCTGTCCCTGGAGAAGTAGGGTTGGAAACAGATGTCCCGGCTAGGCAGGCCACCCTCAAAGCAGGGATGCCAGCCGACCATGTTTCGATTACTTTGGACCGTGCCTGCTGTTCATCACTTTCTGCAGTGAGATTAGGGTACAGGGCGATCAGAGCGGGAGAGGTTGAAGTGGCTTTAGGCGTTGGCGCTGAGAATATGAGCCGGACCCCTCTGATTGTTCCTCCGGATGTGCGGTGGGGAAGGCGATTGGGCAACATTGAATTGTGGGATGGTCTCTATGGACTGGGCTACAAAGGATTCAATCCCGTTTCGGTTGACGCCGGAGAGGTTGCTCTTGAATACGGTATCACACGAGAGGATCAAGACCGTTGGGCCTACGGGAGTCAGATGAAATATGCCAAGGCCTTTGCTGAAGGAAAATTCAAGATCGGAGAGGAACTGATGAAGGTTGACATTCCTCAGAGAAAAGGACCTCCCATTATTCTCGAGAAGGACGAATTTCCAAAATCGGATACGACCCTCGAGAAACTTGCGAAGTTACCTCTTATCTATGGAAGTCCCACGGTGACGGCAGGGAATGCCCCTGGACTGGATACGGGTGCTTCGGCCATTCTTATCATGAGCGAAAAAAAGGCAAAAGAGAAAGGACTGAAACCTCTAGCCAAGATCATTTCTATGGTCGCCACGGCAACCACCCCCAGGCTGATTGCAGCCATTCCGGGCTTCACCATTCAAGCAGCTTTGAAAAAAGCTGGAATGACACTTGATCAGATAGACCTCATCGAGATCAACGAAGCCTTTGCTGCCATGCCCCTGGTGAGCAACAAGATTTTGGCTGAAGGCGATTCCGACAAAATGAAACGACTCTTAGAAAAGACGAATGTCAATGGTGGCGCCATTGCCATTGGTCATCCCGTAGGGGCAAGCGGAGCCAGAATTCTGATGACCTTGATTTATGAATTGAGAAGAAGAGGGGGAGGCATTGGGGTCGCCTCCATCTGTGGAGGTTTAGCGCAAGGAGATGGCGCCGTGGTACAGGTGGAAGGCAGGTAGTTTGCTTGATGATAACCAGTTCATGGGGGAGTGGGTTTAATGAGAAGGTATTCTATTGAGCGGATGCTTCGGAATGCCAAAACGATTCAAAACCCTGGAGAGACCAATTTAGTCCAGAAAGCATTGATTTCAAAAAATATCATTTCATAATGGTTTTTATAATTTTCTCTTTAAAAGCTGATCCCTAATTCTTGAAACAGTCCCAATCGATTGAGGGGTGCCTTCAACCCGTGCCTTGACACCCTCACCAATTCGTAATATCGTCTTCATCGCTGGCTCCTTTCTAGGTGATTTCTCTCTCCTGGCGGATCAAGAGATCTTCACCATTTCAGGAGCTACTCTGTAAATATCAACTTTGGCACCCCCGGTTTTGGCCGGAGAATAGTTTCTTATATTGTTTTTTTTGATTCTAAAGTATTAATTTTTATGATATTTTCTACCCTTGCCTGAGGTAGGCAGGCACTATGCACTCTACAAGATATTGAGGGGGAAAGGAGGTGCAATTGGATTAGCGAGAGTCTAGAAGGGAGGTATTATCTTACTTAATTCTAAATAGGAGGTAAATCCATATGAAACCTAAAGGAATCTTCATCTGTCTGGTCTTAATCGCTGCATTGGTGCCTTCGATCGTTTGGGGAGCAATAGAATTGAAATTCTGTAATTACTTTCCCGTTCCTGCCCAGCAATCCAAAATCTGTGAGGAATTCATTAGGGATTTTGAGGCTCGCTCCGGGGGTCAATTGAAAATTCGTTTCTTCCCTGCTGGCACCCTGCTTACTGCTCCGAAAATCTATGACGGAGTCTTTGAAGGGATTGCAGACATAGGCTTTTCTCACATTGGCTATAATTTCGGTCGCTTTCGGATGACAGAGACTTTTAACCTCCCTCTTGGCTTTCCCAATGCATGGGTGGCAAATCATGTAATCAACAACTTCTATAGGCAATTCAAGCCCAAAGAATGGGATAAGGTCCATGTGCTTTCCATGCATGCGGCTCCCGCCCAGGTTGTCCTTTCAGCCACAAAGCCCGTCTACAAGATGGAAGATCTAAAAGGGATGACGCTGAGAGGCCTGGGGTTTGTGGGTGAGACTGTGAGCGCATTGGGTGCAACACCGCGGTCCATCCCTATGCCAGAAGCCTATGAGGCCGTACAAAAGAGAGTGATTGATGGACTGATGATTCCCATGGAAACATTAAGGGCCTTTAGATTAGCTGAAGTCACAAAGTATGTGACCGAATGCTGGTCGATCGGCCAAGTTGATGCTTTTTATGTGGTGATGAACAAAGACTTGTGGAATAAACTTCCACCGGATATTCAGAAGATGTTCAACGAATACCCTTTTGAAGAAAAATTTGCCACAATGTGGAATGAGATAGATATTGATGGAAAGAAACTTGGCATGATAACAGGGTTAAAGTTCATCGAACTGCCGAGTGCGGAGATCACCAAATGGAAGAAAGCGGTTGAACCTGTTGTAGACAAATATGTAAAATCGATGGTCGCCGCAGGGTATCAGGAAAAAGAGACCCGGGAATTGATTAACTATGCACGGATGAGAATTGAGTACTGGACGAAAAAACAGAAAGAGTTAGGAATCAAATCGTCCACGGGTCCGTCAGAAGTTCGGGTGAAGTAATCGTTGTTATTCAATGATATTCCCTCCCTTCAGGAGACTGTGTCGCAAATACTTTTTTGTCACCCTGAATTTATTTCAGGGTCTCATAACATTTGATTTTATCAGATGCTGAAACTATACTGAAACAAGTTCAGCACAAGGTTCAGCATGGCATTTTTTAGCATGTTGTCATTGCGACACAGTCTCCAAAGGGGAGGAATGTGAACGGGGGAAAAAATGGGGACGAAATTGGAGAAGTGGTTAAATCAACTGGATAAGTTTACGAGGGGATTCAGTCGTTCCCTCGAGTGGGCTGGAGTGATCGGAATACTGCTAATGTTTCTTGCCAATTTCGTTGATGTGGTGGGGGCGAAGCTTTTTCTATGGCCTCTTCCGGGAGTCACGGAGGTTATTAGCTTTTCGCAGATCGTAGCCATCGCTCCTGCCATAGCCTTTACCCTCATTCTTGGCCGGCATATTCGGGTAGAATTTATCATCGATAGATTTCCAAAGCGCATCCGGGCAGCGATCACGAGTATCAGTTCTTTTTTGTCATTGATTCTCTTCGTTCTCATCGTATGGCAGAGTTATGTTTACGGTCACTCTTTGCAGAAAGCAGGAGAGATCGGCTCAACGTCCCATTTGCCTTTTTACCCGTTTGCTTACCTCATCGCCTTCTGTTGTATTCCGGTTTGTCTGGTCTTTCTGATAGAAGTCCTCAAATCCCTAAACGAGGTATTCAGTCATGGATCCCGTTAATGTAGGTATCATTGGAATCTTCTTGCTCGTCTTTCTGTTTCTCCTCAAGATGCCCGTTGCCTTTTCCATGGCTTTTGTCGGGTTCCTTGGCTTTTCCTACCTGGGTTCTTTTCATGGAGGCATCAAACTTTTGGCCCGGGACTTTTTTGAGCAATTCTCCAACTTCCCTATCAGTGCGATTCCGATGTTTATCCTGATGGGTTCCTTTGCCTTTGCCTCAGGGATTGGGAAAAGGCTTTATGATGCCGCTTATACGATTTTGGGGAATCTTCGTGGGGGGTTGACGATGGCCACGGTCGTGGCCTGTGGTTTTTTTGCTGCCATCTGTGGATCGACAGCGGCCACGGCAGCCACCATCGGGAAGATCGCCCTTCCAGAGATGAAGAGGTATCATTACGATGAGACCTTCGCCACGGGATGTGTTGCCAGTGCCGGTACCCTTGGCATTCTCATTCCTCCAAGCACGATCTTTCTTGTTTATGGGATTATTACCGAGCAGTCCATCGGCAAGCTTTTTATAGCAGGAATTATTCCTGGGATCATCCTCACTTTTCTATTCCTTATCGTGGTGGGTCTTTGGTGCTGGCGAAATCCCGCCTGTGCTCCAGCCGGGGCCTCCACGAATTTCAAAGCAAAGGGAAAGGCCCTGGTAGGGATTTTTGAGGCCTTGATTCTATTTGGCCTGGTGATAGGAGGGTTATTCCTCGGTTGGTTTACTCCGACTCAGGCAGGGGGGATCGGGGCAGCTGGGGCCCTGGTGATTGGCTTGGTAAGGCGGGAACTCAATTGGCGGGTATTTATTGAGTCCACCAGGGATGGGTTACGGACCGCTTGCATGGTTCTTTGCGTCATTACCGGTGCTACCGTATTTGGCCATTTCATGGCTGTTTCTACGATTCCTTTTATACTGGCGGATTGGGTAGAGAAACTTCCTTTGCCGCCCATGGCTATTATGGGAGTGATTGTCTTCATCTATTTGATAGGGGGCTGTTTCATGGATTCGATGGCTTTGGTGGTGCTGACGGTCCCCGTCATCTACCCGGTGGTGGTTCGTCTTGGATTTAATCCCATATGGTTTGGAGTGATTATTGTTTTGGTAGCTGAGATGGGGGTGATTACACCGCCGGTAGGAGTCAATGTCTATGTCATCAAGGGGATCGCTCCGGAGGTCCCTCTGGAGAAGATTTTTAAGGGAATATTTCCATTTCTAATTGCAATATTAATTAATACAGGCATATTGATGGCTTTCCCCAAACTTGCTCTGATATTGCCTGGGCTCATAAAATGATTCAACGGATATCTAGACCAAACCCGGTCGCCATCAAGACCTATCTTGGAAAGGAGGCATAGATCTATTGCTTGAGATTCAAGATCTCATCACTCATTGGGGGGAAAATCACCTTATAGAACTGCATCACAATCTTGCACCCTTTTTACAAAAAAGAGAGGGGAGGAATTGAGGGTTATTCCCTAAATAATCTTTTAGGTTATGGAGTTTTTATGAAGCTGTTGAAAGGATTCACCCCATATAGGAAAGAGGATGCTGAGAAATATAATCGGTTGGGATGGTGGGCTGGGCTGACCCTCGGGGACCTACTGGACAAGGCTGCAGATATTTATCCTAACAAAGAGGCCCTGGTGGATGACAAAAGTCGGCTTACCTATTCCCAAGTGAGGGAGATGGTCAATAGGCTAGCCATCAGCCTCATGGAACTTGGGATCAAAACAATGGATCGCGTATTGGTCCAGTTGCCGAACTGGAGTGAGTTCGTTTATTCCTATTTCGCCCTCCAGAAGATTGGAGCCATTCCGGTTTTATTAATCGACAGGTATCGGCCATATGAAATTAACCATCTTTTTCGCCTCACCGCAGCAACTTCTTGGATCGTCCCGGAGAAATACAGAAAGACAGATTACTTACCCATCATAAGAGATGTATTGAAAAATAGTCCCAAGATTAAACAGGTTATCCTTGTGAGAGGGGGGAGACACAGGCGCCTGCTCAATCTTGAGACGATGATTGAACAAACAAAGCTCAAGGAAAGAGACCTTGGCAGGTTGGCCAAGAGGAGGCCTGACCCGATGCAAGTAGCCCATATGGGTCCTACGGGTGGGACGACCGGTTTACCTAAAGTCGTACCCCGCACCCACAATAGCTTGATCTGCGGTATAGAATGCGCAGCCAGAGCCTGGGAGATGGATATCCACGACACCTGTTTGCTTGCAGGCCCCATAGGGCACGACCTGACATTCACCAAGGGTCTCTGCGGGAGCCTTTTCACTTTTGGGAAAACGGTCTTTCTGGATTCCATGGATCCAAGGGACATATGCCAAACGATTCAGCAGGAGAAAGTGACTGCGATCGTATGGGTGCCTACCCTAGCCAAGAGGTTGATCGATTTCGAGGGTCTAAAGGATTATAACCTGAGCTCATTGAAAAAGATGCATTGTGGGGGTGGTGTAAGCCAGTCGGAGATTATCAAGGGGGTGTGGGAGAAGCTCGGCGTCACCTTTTTCAACGGCTATGGGGGCACTGAAGGTCAGACGACGATTACGCGTTCAGAGGATAACCCCCAGACCATCCTCCACACCGTCGGAAGGCCCACCTGCCCTTATGACACTTATAAGGTCGTCGACAGAAACGGGAAAGAACTCCCCCCGAATACTCCCGGAGAGCTGATCATCAAAGGACCTGGTGTCTTCACAGGCTACTATAAGGCACCCGAAGAGAATAAAATGGCATTTAATAAAGAGGGTTTTTTTAGAACTGGGGATGTTATCAAGATTGATGAAGCAGGTAACGTTACGATCACAGGCCGTCTCAAGGAGATGATTAATCGGGGAGGAGAAAGCATTAGTGCCACGGAAATCGAGAGCCTGATCATTGGTCACCCCGGGGTGGCGATCGTCGCAGTCATTCCCATGCCCGACCCGGTGATGGGTGAGAGGGTCTGCGCCTACATTCAGCCCAAGCCTGGGGCCAACCTGAACTTCGACAAAATCATAGCTCATCTGAAAGAAAGAAAGGCCTCTGTACTTCAATTTCCGGAAAGGATCGAATTCATTGAAGACATGCCGCTCACAAAAGCGGAGAAGGTGGACAAGAAGGTATTAATCGAAGATATTAAAAGGAAGATTTCCTGTTCTTCTTAATCCTTCCATACGTTAAAACAGCCCAAGGAGATGCAGCAGTTGTTCAGGTAGCAATCTGAGTCGGAGAAATTGAGAAAAGGGCCTCGCTCTTTTGGAGCGAGGCCTGACTCTCGATATTCCTCCCTTTTTGATAGGATTCCTTATTTTCGCAGGTTTCTTTCTTAATTTTTTAATGGACCCTTCGAGCTTCACCGTGCCAATACTTATCCCGCATCGCTTTCTTGTCCACCTTTCCAAGGTTTGTTAAAGGAATGGCGTCCCAAAATTCTACTGTTTTTGGCGTCATTAAGCTCCCTTTACGATCTTTGACGAAGGAGATCAGTTCCTCTTCTGTTGCCGATTTCCCTTCGTGAAGCACAACAATCGCCTTCACCTCTTCGCCCCACTTGGAATGGGGGACACCGATCACTGCTGCATTCTTTACAGAAGGATGCGCGAAAAGGACATCCTCGATTTCACGGGGAAAGATGTTGAACCCACCGCTCACGATCATATCTTTTTTGCGGTCGACAATGTACATAAAACCCTCGTCATCGAATCGAGCAATATCGCCGGTATAGAGCCATCCGTCTCTCAGGGTTTCAGCCGTGACCTCAGGATTTTTGAAATATCCGCTCATGGTATTGGTGCAACGAACGACGACTTCTCCGCTCTCCCCGGTGTTGACTTCGTGACCTTTGTCGTCCAGGAGTCTTACATTGGTGTGAAAAGTGGGCCTACCGCAGGAGCTCAAAATCATCTTTTCCCTCTCCGGATTCGCCACGATATGTTCTCCCCTGGACAGCACGCTGAACATCATGGGTGCTTCGGTCTGGCCATAGAGTTGGGTAAAAATGGGACCGAAGACGTTGAGGGCCTGTTTCAACCGGTCCGGTGCGATGACAGAAGCCCCATAGATGATATTTCGAAGACTGCTGACGTCATATTTTTTCAGATCGGGATAATCCAACAAGACATAGATCATGGTCGGAACGATAAAGGTTGAAGTGATCCTTTCTTTTTGAACCGCCTCGAGAAAGATTTTTGGGTCAAAATGATCCAGAATCACACACCTCCCCCCTCGGATTAAAATGGGTATCATCAGACAGCCGCCTGCATGGGTGAGGGGAGTGGGAAATGCAAAGACCTCGTTCCAACCCAATCCGAGTTCGAGCATTTCAATCAGATAGGTATAGGCCCAAGACCGATGAGAAAGCATGACCCCTTTTGGTTTTCCAGTCGTACCACCGGTGTAATAGATGGAAGCAAGCTCTTCAGGATCGACCTCCACTTTTTTAGCCGTTGGGGGATATTTGGCAAGAAGAGTCTGTAGATGAAGATGCCCCTGCATGACGGATGAAGGATCTCCACCGATACAGATAAAATGTTTAATCGTGGTCAGATGGGGGATCATTTCCTTCACCCTCGCAGCCAACCGCTCATGGTAAACTAATGCCAAACACTCCGATTGATTCATCATGAAGATGTGATCGCTTGAACTGAGAAGGACGGCCAGAGGAACGCGAATCCCGGCCATCTTCGCCACCGCATACTCACAAAAGATGTATTCAGGGCAATTGGCCATCAGGAACGCGATCCGATCTCCTTTCTTAAGCCCGAGCGACTGGAGCGCGTTGACCAGGCGGTTGCCATTTTCTCCCATCTCCCTGAAAGTGTAACTCTTGTCGTTATAGGTGAGGGCCTTCCTGTTTCCAAAAAAAGTGATACAACGATCGTAGAGATCACTGATGGTTAGACTGATCATGGCAAATCCCTCCTTTTAGAAATGGTACTCCCTTTATTCTTTTTGAAGTATAGTGATACCGCACGAATATTCTTCAACAGAGATGACTCCGCCCCCATTTTCTATAAGACCGATTTTGGCATGGGGCACCTGCCTTGGCCCCGCCTCTCCTCGAAGCTGAGTTACAATTTCATAGATCATTGACAGACCGGTGGCTCCAACCGGATGTCCTTTGGAGACCAGACCACCGGAGGTGTTGATGGGAAGCTTTCCTCCGAGTTTCGTTGCACCTGACTCAATAAATTTTCCGCCTTGTCCAATGGGACAGAATCCCATCATCTCCACTTGATAGATTTCACAGAAGGAAGTGGCGTCATGGACCTCAGCGACATCGATGTCCTGAGGCCCGATTCGAGCCATTTGATAGGCCCGGTCTGCGGCCCATTTGCTCAGGCTCGGTTCTTCGATGGGTCGATGTTTCCCCGCAGACATCACGCAGGCTAACACTTTTACGGCTCGCTTTTGTACCTCACGTGGCTGGCTTTTCAGGAAATCTTCTGAGCAGAGGATAGCTGCAGCGCCCCCGTCCCCGATAGGAGCACACATCGAGCGGGTTAATGGGTAACTCACTTCATAATCTGACAGCACCTTCTCGACAGGAACCTCAAATTGATACTGGGCCTTTGGATTCAGAGAACCATGGTAATGATTCTTCGAAGCACCTATGGCGATCTGTTCCCGAGTGGTTCCCCATTTCCACATATGCCAGCATGCCTGCAGTGCATAGGTGTCCATAAAAAGGGTATGGCCTGGGCCTTGTTCAAAATCCCGTCCACATTCTGAGGCCACCACTTTATACTCTTTGGTCAGCCTTCCCTTTTCTTCGAGATCAATCCCCTGCTCATAGGCTAACAGGACTTTGTCTTTATCCGGATGGTAAAACTTGTCCACGCCAATGGCCAAAGAGGCATCACAGGTCCCGCTGAGGATATCTTTCCATGCACCGTGAAACGCCATGGAGGCACTGGCACATGCCCCTTCCACATTGATCAACGGTACCCGTTCAGGAAAGAGGCCTTGCTCTACCAGCGGGGCAAAGCAGACATGACCGCGGATGAGATCCTGACCCCAAAGGACTCCCATGGCACAATTGGAGAACCAAGCAAATTCAATGTCTTTTCCATTTTTCATTCCCGCATCTTCAAGAACAGCCAAATAGGTGTCCCGGGTTAGATCTTTCAGTGATTTTTCGAACCATCTCTTAAACTGTGTGCTATAAGCTCCGATCACATAGACATCTCTTAGTTGTTTCATGTTGGGTTCCTCCGTCTTCGAGAATTCAATTTGATCAGAAGTTCACTTTATCCAGTCCCTTCAACCCGAGAATGTCTCTTGCCTCAGCAGGTGTTGCGGGTTCGATTCCAAGTTCCCTCGCAATACGAATCATTTTTGCCACATGTTCTGCATTGCTCTTCGCCAAAACCCCCCTGGATAAGAAAAAATTATCTTCAAGACCCACACGGGCATGACCCCCCACGATCAACGATTGGGTGCAGATTGGAAATTGGGCCTGGCCTGCCACGCAGACGGAGAACTCAAAATCGCCGATCAATCTTCTTGCATAATCGATCATGAACATCAGATTCTCAGGGCCCGGAGTGATTCCACCCAAAACACCCATCACAAATTGAATATAAACAGGTTCCTTGAGGTACCCTTTGGAAATGAGATAGGCAATGTTGTTGATCATCCCGGCATCGTAGGCCTCCAACTCCGGTTTGGTATCGCTTTGATTGAAGGCTTCCATGAACTCACGCAATGTTTTGAAAGTATTGGCAAAGACGAAGTCCTCTGTCATCTTCAGATATTTCGGCTCCCAATCATACTTCCACTCCTTCCATTTCTCCAGGGCGGGGAAGATCCCGAAATTGATGGAGCCTGCGTTGAAGGAGGCAAGTTCAGGTTTTAATTCCGTAACCACTCTCACCCTTTCTTCTGTGGTCATCCCTGCCCCCCCGCCCGTGGAGAAACAAAGAACGATATCACATTTTCTTTTTACAGCGGCTGCGATCTCCCGAAACAATGACACGTCGCTCACAGGCATACCCGTCTTCGGATCCCTGACATGGACATGGCACACCGTCCCGCCCGCTTCATGGACTGCAAGAATTTCGTCGATAATCTGCTCTGGGGTAATGGGAAGATAAGGGGACATGGTTGGAGTGACCATGCTTCCAGTGATCGCTGCCGTGATAATTTTCTTTTTCATTTTTTCTCCAATGAGACGCGCATGTGGAACATCATCGTGTAATCGAAGACCATCACGGTCTCATCTCGCTGGTTTTTGACGGTGTACCGCCAGGTCTGAATTCCTCTGTCGGGCTTACTCGTCTTCTGTTTGTCAATCACCTCCACCACCACGGTGACGGTGTCACCGATTTTTACGGGGGCAAGCATCCGCATCTTGTCAACCCCAATCCAGGCCAAGGCTGAGTCCCCAGCAAATCCGGCCTTGCTGACCAGGCCCACGGCCAGGGCGAAGACGAGCGGTCCATGGACCAACCTCTCTCCAAAAGCCGTCTGGGCCGCATAGACCGCATCGACGTGAAGGGGATAAAAATCCATGGTCAGCCCTGCCCAATTCACCACGTGCGTCTCAGTAACGGTGATGCGATCCGTCGTATAGACATCGCCAACATTGAAATCATCTCCGTATTTACTATGTTCCATCTTTTTCACCTCACCTTGTTTTGAATACTCCGTCTACCCGGTTGATGGTCTAAATTTCGGAAGGCTGAATTCATCATCCAGTTTCTCAAAGGTCACTTGAACAGGCATGTCACATCTCACCTGATAAGGATCACAGCCGACGATATTGGTTAACATCTGCACCCCTTCCTCCAGTCTCACAATGGCAATGACATAGGGGACGTCCTTCATAAAGGCAGAAGGTGCATTGGTTTCTACAACGGTGTAAGAATAGATGGTTCCCCTTCCAGAAGCCTCCACCCATTCTATATTCTCGGAAGAACAGTGGATGCAAGCAATCCTTGGATAAAAGATAAATTTTTTACAATCCCTGCATTGTTGAATGATCAACCTGCCTTCACGGGCAGCCTTCCAAAAAGGCCTTGCCCACGGATTGACGATCGGCACTGGTTTTTTAGGTATCTCCATATGGTTCCCCCTCTTTATGGGATCTCTGTTCCCAAGACAGTGACTTGGGCATCCATATAAGTTCCCCCTGTTCCTGTTTCCACGGCAAACTTTGCGTTCGGGACCTGTCTTTCACCTGCCTTCCCCATCAATTGCCGAGCGGCTTCGACGACGAGGGCCACGCCACCTCCAGCGCCGGTATGGCCTTGGGACAACATCCCTCCATTGGTCGTCGTTGGGATTCTCCCGCCTGGCCAGGTCTCCCCCCTCAAGAAGATCTCCCCGGCCTCTCCCCTTTTACAAAAACCGAGCTCTTCAAAAGTGATCATCTGATAAATAGGATAGGAGTCATAGATCTCAGCCACATCGATATCTTTGGCCATCAGGCCTGCATCTCGAAAGGCATCTTTTGCTGCCCCTGCCCATCCATAACGGGTGATGTCCGGTTCCTGAGAAAAGACGAAATGGGTCACCCGAGAGCCATCTCCTAATACATAGACCGGTTTCTTCGTCATGTCCCTCGCTCTCTCGGCAGACGTAAGAAGGAAGGCCGACCCGCCATCAAAAAGCATATTGGACTGTTTTGCCCGAAGGGGTGTGGAGAGCATTTTGGAGGATAGGACTTCCTCGATCGTCAGAGGTTTCCTGAAGAAGGCATTTGGATTGAGTTCAGCCCATTTCCTATTGGATACACACACGGCTGCCATCGCCTCGTCGCTACACCCTGTTTCGTATTGATATCGGGTCGTTGCCAGAGCAGCAATAGAAGAGTAATGCTGTCCGTAAGGAACCTCCCATTCCGCAGAAATTCCTGCTGTAGAAAAGAGATCGATTCCTCCCTGAGCGGTCACCCCCGTCCCCAGCCTCTCGGCATGGACACACAAGATAACTTTAGCCACACCCGCGAGGATAAGGCTTCCACCCAATTTGACAAAACAACTCCCACTCGACCCACCTGCAAAAATTTGACAATTGGTTTTTGCATTCTTTAAACCAAGTTCTTCGACAATCCGACACGTCACAAGTTCAGTATTGAATTGAGGACTATAAAGGGCTGCCGTGGGCATGACGAAATCGATCTCATCTTTGTTGATTCCTGCATCCTTGATGGCTAGCCTCGACGATTCAATGCCATGATAAATGGCCGCCGTATCCGGGAATCTCCCGGTGGGAACTTCCCCGATGCCCACAATAGCCACTTTCCCCTTGAGACCACTCATAGACACCTCCGATCTCTAAGTTCAAATGTGAAGCTCCACAGTAAGGAACTCCCCTCCCCTCGTGGGAGGGGAGGAAGGGGAGGGGGGACCAAAAGGTCTTTATTCTGTCCACCCCCACCCGCACCCTCCCCCATCAAGGGGGAGGGGGTTATTTGGGAAATTTCAAATATTTTTGCTTAGATTTCAGTAAAATTTCTTCCGATAGCGTTGTTCACTTAATCCCGTTAAGTCGGCCCATTTCATCGGACCCCCTTTATCGGGTGGGAAGCCGATTCCCCAGATCATTCCCACATCTATCGTTTTGGGTGAATCGACGATCCTTTGATCCAAGAGTTCCTTTCCTTTTTTGACAAATTCCCCATAAAGAAGCATCTGGATGTCCTGAACAGTCATTTCTTTGGACCTGCCCAAATTGGCAATGAGAGGGAGGACGCTTGGATCGACACTTCCATCCTTCAGGAAAAACCCTTTTCCGCTTTTCTTGAGACCTGCTCGTCCATCCTGAACCACATTTTTCAAGGTTTGCGGAGGTTCAATGCCCATGGCTAAAAAAGCGAGATGCTGAACATCGATACCCACTTCATCGATCAGTTTCACCGGACCGACGGGCATCCCAAACTTCACCATAGCCGAATCAATCCTCTCAATAGCTACCCCTTCCTCCATGAGTCCGTAGACCTTCATGCAATAAGGCTGGAGGAGAGCGTTGACTACAAACCCGGGATTGTCGTTACACACAATGGGACGCTTTCTGATTGCTCCTGCGAACGAGAGAAGGTGATGAATGGTATCCAGGCTGGTTTTTTCACCCTTGATGATCTCCAAAAGCTGCATCATCCAGACCGGAGAGAAGAAGTGAGCCCCTCCAAATCTCTCGGGATCGGTAACCGATTTGGACATTCGGGTAACAGGGATCGTAGAGGTGTTGCTGGCGATGATACAGTCGCTCGAAACGATCGGGCTGACCTCCCGGTAAACCTGGTCTTTGACTCTCAAATCTTCAAAGACGGCTTCGATGACAATATCGACATCCTTAAAATGACCGTCATAGGACGGAGTGACGGTCAACCGTTTCATCAGATCGTCTACAGAAGCTTTCAGAGTTCTCTTTTCTGCCATTCCGTCCAGGATCTTTCTCACGAAGGTTTTACCCGGTTCTAAGGCCTCAGGAATATCTTTCACGACCACAGGAATCTCCATGTTTCTGAGGAGATCGATGACGATCCCGCGCCCCATCGTTCCAAAACCCAGCACGCCAACTTTTCTAATCGGTTTTGGCTGAAAGTTTTTTGGAACCATTGAGATCGGTTTATCGGTCTCTGTTTTAAGGAAGAACGTATGGATGTTTCCTTTGGCCTCGTTGGAAAGAACGACCTCAACAAAATATCTCTTTTCAATCTCCAGGCCTTCCGTCAAAGGGACTTTCAGTCCCTCCTGAATGGCCTTGATGGCAAGCATGGGAGCCGGAAGCTCACGGCCTCGAGTTGCCTTGAGAACCTCTTGTCGTGCCATCTCCATCACAGAATCGATCTGGGAGAAATCGTGTTTCGGCCTTTTCAGATTGGCTTTCCCCTCTGATATCTCTTTAATAAAATTCTTCCCCTCTTTGATTAAATCCCCTTCCGCAGGCACTAAACGATCGATCATCCCCATCGCATCCGCTTCAGAGACAGATAGAATCCTCCCCTTCAAGATCAGTTCCACGGCAGGATATCCGATGAGCCGAGTAAGCCTTTGGGTTCCACCGCCTCCCGGGAAAACCCCAACCGTACACTCTGGAAGACCGATTAGGGTGGTCTTCGATTCTTTGGCGATACGGGCAGTGCAGGCCAAGGCCAATTCATAGCCTCCTCCAAGGCAATGGCCATGGATTGCTGCCAGGGTGGGGTAGGGCAATTTCCCCCATCGAGAAAAGGCTTGGTGGAAGCGGTCTAAGGCTTTTGCCGACTCCTCTTTCGATTGAAACTGTTCTAAGAACCTTAGATTAGCCCCAGAATGAAAATTGTTGGGCTTACCCGAAATCAGGATGACCCCTCTCAAATTCAATTCTTTTTCGAGGGTATCGACCAGTTCAAAAAATTCTTTAATCGCCTCTTCTGTCCAGGTATTGACGGGTTCTCCAGGGATGTCGAAGGTAATGATGCCGATCCCCTCCTCGACCTTCATCTTCCATAAAGTTCCCATGCTCATATGATCTCTCCCTTCTCCTCCATTGGATATTTTTTAACTTCGGGACAAGTGTTCAAGGAACGTTTCACCTTCTTCACGAGATCAACCTGGACTTCATTGATTCGATAATCTCTTCAGCCTCTGAAACGATCCTCTCGATTAGTTCCTGACAAGTCGGTATGTCATTGAGACGTCCCACCACTTGACCGCTCGGGAGAACACCTTCTTTTATCTTCCCGCCGGAGAGCGTATTTCGAACCAGGGCTATCCCAACCGCCACTTGAAACAGGGGAGCGTCATAACGCTTGAGATCTCTCGCAGCCTTCAGAAGTTCCCGGAAAGAGGTTTTAAATCCTTTTTTGACTCCGATCACGCCTGGCAAAACCTCCCAAGGCCTTGACCACCATCCTTGATAATGCTTCACCCTCTCTCCGGGTATGCTTCTGAGACGGAACCCATCGTATTTTGAAGAGATCACGGTATCCTCTTCTTTTCCTTTTAGGAAAGCCTCTTTCACATCAGGATGAACTGGACACTCTTGAGTGGCGATGAACCTGCTTCCCATGGCGATCGCTTCTGCACCTAAGGCCAGGGCGGACACCAACCCCTTTCCATCACAAAAACCACCAGCGGCGACGACAGGAATTTTCAGGCTCTCAGAGACCCTTGGGATAAGGACGCTCGATGCAATAAATCCTACATGTCCTCCTCCCTCCATTCCTTGGACGATCACCGCATCCGCCCCATCCTTTTCCATTTTCATTGCCTGCTTCAGGCTTCCTGCTGTAGGCATGAAGATCATACCCGTAGGTTTCTTTATGTTCAGGAGTTTGAAGGGATCTCCCAAGCCATGGCTAAATACAGGGACTCTCTCCTCCAAGACCACTTTACAAAAGGCCTCGTATCGAGGGAGGTATGGAACCAGATTGACACCGAAAGGGTTAGGGGTCAGGTTTCTCAGCTTCCGGATATTCTCCCTCAGCTCCTCGGGGGTCTGATCACTCGCAGTGAGAATACCCAACCCACCCGCATTGGAAACGGCTCTAACCAGAGGAACATAGGAGACAAAGTTCATACCAGCCTGGATGATCGGATGTCTGATCCCAAGTAATTCCGTTATTCGCGTTTTCATCGGTTGCTTTCTAAAGCCCTAGGGTCTTGGCGATGATGTTCTTTTGGATTTCGGTCGTCCCTCCACCGATCGTCAAGACCACAACGTCTCTCAAATATCTCTGCATATCCACTTCCATCATATAGCCATATCCCCCCAAGATCTGCATTCCTTGGATGGCAACCTTTTTGGCTGTTTCTGTCGCAAAATACTTCGCCATGGATGTCTCTTTAATACATTCCAAATGCATGGATTCCTTCCACGCTGCATAATAGGCAAGCTGTCTTGCCGCCTCCATTTCAGTGGCCATCTCGACCAATCGGTGTTGAATCACTTGAAACTTGCCGATGGGTTGATCGAACTGGATTCTTTTTTTAGCGTATTGAAGGGCGTCATCGAGAGCCGCCTGTCCAATTCCAAGAGCACAAGCCGAAAGGGCGAGCCTCTCACCGTTGAGCAACTTCATCATCTGATCCCAACCCTGGTTGAGCCCTTCTGGTCCGCCCAAAATATTTTCGGGTGAGACCTTAACATCGCTGTAAACCACTTCACAGGTGTTCGAGCCGTGGTAGCCCAATTTTTTTAGAGGCGTGGCACCGTATCCTTCGGATTTGGCATCGACCATGAAGAGCGTGATTCCTCCGTATTTTGATTCTGCTGTCCGGGCAGCGGTGATCACAATATCGCTCACCCCTGCTCCAGTGATATACATTTTGTTTCCATTGATAATGTAATCACCGTCTCTAAAAACCGCATTCGTCTTGATACTGGCGGCATCCGATCCCGCATCGGGTTCTGTTAGAGCGAAGGCAAATTTTGTCTCCGCCTTGACCAGTTTCGGAAGGTAATATTGCCTCTGTGCTTCATTCCCGTTGTAAAGAATGAATTCATTTCCATACAGAGTGATATTCCCCATGGCCCAGGCCAAGAGAGACATCGCCCTTGAAATCTCTTCATAGACAATAAAGGAATCGATGGCGTTTCCACCCACTCCGCTATACTTCTCCGGGACGCAGATGCCCATGTAACCCAGGTTGGCCAATTTCTTCAAAAGTTCATGGGGATATTCCCCCTTCTCGTCATATTCCCTGACAAGCTCTCGGGGGCACTCCCCTTCAAGAAACTCGCGCAGAGAATTTCTTAAGAGTATCTGTTCTTCAGTGAGACTACAATCCATTTTCCTCTCCTTTGTTTAAGGTTCACCTTTCTTTCCATTAAATTCTCTCCTTGAACATCTCTCCCAGAAGGCCCTCAGGACGCACCAGGAGGATAACGATGATGATGAGGAAAGCCAAGGTGTTTTTAAAGGCCACGGATATGTAACCGCCGGCAAGGCTTTCAGCCACTCCAAGAATCCCCCGTATAAAAGGATGGTGATGGTGCTATACGACAGGACCTTTCTCTGAATTGGTAAACACTCGGAAACCAAATTAGTTTCCAATTCTTATATTACTTCTCTCTTTTTGTCAAGAAAAAAATTGAATCTCCTAAAGAATTGAAAACAAAGGGCGATCGCCAGCGAATCGCCTATATTAGGCCTTTCGGGGGGATTCCTAGAAAAAGAAAGAGGATGGTCGGAGCTTCAGATTTTCTTCTCATAGAGCCTTTTCTTCAGAAATTTCTTGACAAGGAATGGGGGGTATGATAGAAAACTGAAAACTAAATTAGTTTCCTGGTAATTATGGAATCTGAGAAAAGGGGCCAAATTCTAAATCTTTCCAAAAAGCGTTTTGAGAGGTTCGGTTACAACAAAACCACCGTTGACGAAATTGCTAGCGACGCCGGTGTTTCAAAACGGACTTTATATCAAGAATTTGAGAGCAAGGAGAAGATTCTCCAAGAACTTTTCATGTTTGAGGCTTTATCGGTTAGAAAGGCGATCCTAAATCAGATCAAGAAGATCACAGACCCCTCGGAAAAACTTCAAACCTATCTTCGATTGGCAAAGAAATATCTCGATCAAAATCCATTTATTGTCAACGTACTGAATGACGAATCCGGTTTCTTTGCCCCTTTCCTCAAAGACAAACCGATGGTTGTCGAAGAAGGCATAGAAGAAATCATGGTCTCTATCCTGAAGGAAGGCATCGAGAAGGGTGTTTTTCGGAAGGTGGAAGAAAAGGTCGTCGGACATTGTATTTTCTTATTATTTAAAGGGTTTACTTACGGTAAACGTGAGGGTAGCAAACCCTTCGGCAACCAAACCATTGAAGTTTTCGACTTCATCATCAATGGAATTGTCGCCGGGTGAAAGGGAATTAAGAAAAGGGGGTATCCGATATGAGTTCAAAACAATATGATGTCGTGGTCATTGGCTCGGGTGTAGGCGGTTGTGGTGTCGCTGCGCTTCTTGCAAAGAATTTTGGCAAGAAAGTGCTGGTCTTAGAAAAGGCTCCTCATATCGGAGGCCGTGTGGCCTCTTATACGGGAAAGGGCAATCACGTAACGATCGATGGACTCGAACTGGATGCCTCAGGTTTCAGAAAGTCCTTGGCGGATTCGAGATGCTGGGTCGGTTACTGCGAGCCTGATCTGAAGACCATCTTTGAAAAAGGGCTATTGGATGGACGTACCTTTGAGAATGGAGGGCATGGTCTCTTCTGGGGGAATAAGTCGCGATGCCGCTTACTGCTCGACCATCTGGGCGAACCTGTGGATATGCCAACCAATAAAGGGTTGGGTTTTGTCGACTCCAATAACAACTATGCCATCTATCAGGTGAAACCCCGTGACCCCTACCCATGGATGACGAAGGAAGGCTTTGCCGCCACGTTGAATGCCTTACGGGATATGGGAAAACTGAGCTTGGAGGAATGCGCGGCCGCCATGCACACCGACCTGGAGACATGGTTGGCGGAGAAACACCTCAATCCGGAAGCCTACGATTATATCAAGGTTGTGGCTGCTTGTCAGACGGCTATGGCCGAACCGAAGTTGACCCCCGCCGGTGATTTTCTGGGATATATGGCCATGGCACGAGATATCGGAATGAATCTCCATACGGGATCGGTGGCCACCGTTGCAGAACCGGGCTGTATGGCGATTCCCGCCGCCATGGAGAGGGCATTGAAAAAGGCAGGGGGAGAGATCTGGAGAAGGACTCCTGTGGAAGAGGTCATGATCGAAAGTGGAAAGGTGAGGGGCGTCATCGTCCGCACCCAAAAGGGCGAATATCAGTCTATAGAGGCTTCCCATGTCATCTGCAATATTCCTCCAAAACATATCTTCAGTGTCCTTCATCCGCGACACTTTCCCACAGAATGGGTCAACAAACTTCAGAATAAGTGGTGGTCCGCAGGACTTCTTACGAGTTATATCGGATTAAAGAAGAATGTCTGGGAGGCGAAGGGCGTGGATCAGCGAAGCTTCATCTGGATGCCGGGCGTGATCAAGCATGAGGGATATATTGGAGCGGTGGACATGGTCATCTGGAATATGGCTGCTTGCGCTAAAAGAGCTCCTGAAGGGAAAGGGGACTTCTTATTCTCGACCGCTCTGACCGATGTGGAGATGCGTCATCCCCAGAAAGTGAAGCGGGTGATCGATTTTTGCATGGATTGGTTCAAACGGACCTTTCCGGATTGGAAGGAGAATGTGGAGTTCGTCATTTGGACCCCTTCGGACGAAGCCTATGGGAATTGGAGACCTATAGGAGAGGACAGGCCAGAGGTCAAGAGTCCTTATGTGGACGGTCTCTACTTTGTGGGCGATCAATATGGAGAACGTCTGTGGGGGGGAGGGGTGGATGGTGCTTCCCTCTGTGCTGCCATGTGCGCGGACGCGATGATGGGTGCAGACCTGGAATCCCAAATCTTTCCCCCTTATCACCGCGGGATTCCAAAGAGGGCCGTCACGTGGTAGTTGATCAAGAACGATTTTGAGAGAAAAAGGAGAGAGAGAGGATGGCATTGAAAACAGCTGAGCAATATAAAGAGAGTTTAAAAGACGGGAGGCTTGTTTATTATAAAGGGGAGAAGATAGAAGACGTCACCACGCACCCTGACCTCGGGGTCTGTGTCAATACCATGGCCATTGATTATGAGATGGCTGAAGATCCGAAGTACAGAGACCTCGCGGTTGTGGCGGATCCTGAATATGGACCGATCAGTCGATATTATTATACTCCAAAGAACAGTGAGGACCTACTAAAAGCCCATGAGTTGATCGTCACCTCCACGACGTTGAGCGACGGGTATATCCCTTTGGCTCACGATATCGGGGCCGATGCTTTGAATGCGATTGCCATCACGGCCAGCATGATGGGCCGTCAGGAGTATACGGAACGGATTACGAACTTCCGGAGATATCTGCAGAAGAACGATATCGCCATTTGTGCGGGTGTGAGCGATGTGAAAGGGGATCGAAGCCTTCGCCCGTCCGATCCAAAGCAGGCCCATCCTGACTTCCATGTAAGGGTGGTGAAGAAAGATGATAAGGGGATCCTCGTCAGGGGCGCAAAAATCCATATCACAGGGGCTGCCTATTGCAATGAGGTCTTTGTCATTCCCTGCCGGTCTTTGAGCGAGGCGGATAAGGACTATGCGGTCGCCTTTGCCCTCCCGGTCAATACAAAAGGAATAACGATGATTTGCCGACCCTTCCGATCTCACATCAGTCCTCTCGAGTTCCCGAACCGTCGGCCGGTAAGAGTCCATACCGACGCCTTCATCATCTTCGACGATGTATTTGTTCCCTGGGAAAGGGTTTTCCTTTGTGGGGAATGGAAATTTGCAGCCACGATGGTCTACAACTTCGCGCTTCTTCACCGGCGGACGGGATGCAGTTATCGCGTCCCCCTTTCGGAACAGCTGGTAGGAGCGGCTGCGGCTATTGCGGAATATAATGGGATCGCGCAAGCTCCCCATGTGAGAGAAAAGTTGACCGAATTAGTGATATACTTGGAGACCCTTAAAGCCCTATCGAAGGCGGCTTGTTACGATTATGTGATGCATGGGGGCATTGCCGTTCCCAATCCTGTCACCACCAATATTGCCAAATATCATTTTGCCCATCAGTATCATGAGATCGTGAGAATTGTTCAGGATCTGGCAGGAGGCTTGGTCGTGACAGCCCCCACCTACAAAGATTGGCGACTCCCTGAACTGAAGGACGACATCGAAAAGTATCTCGGTGGCAAGGCTGGAGTACCTACTGAACATCGGTTGAGGATGTTCGACCTGATTCGAAGAATCACCAATGCGGATCTCGAGACCATCGCCCTTCACGGCGAAGGGTCTCCTTACGCGGAGCTAATGACGATCTACATGGAAGCGCAGAAGCTGATCGCCGATTGCAAGAAGGTTGCGGAAAATCTTGCTCAAATCGAGTAGACGGTCAACAGATGAAACAAGGAGGATGCCCAATGGACAATTCATATCTTTCCTTAGAAGGAAAAGTGGCTCTGATCACCGGTGGCAGCCGGGGCATCGGAAAGGCGGTCTCACTGGTCTTTGCCGATGCCGGAGCAGAGATTGCCATCAGCAGCCGAAAGCTTCCGGATCTGGAGAAGGTGGCCGATGAAGTGAGGAAGTTTGGGAGAAGATGTTTGCCCGTCTCCGCTCATGCCCGTAAAGTGGAAGATATGAAGAATCTCGTGGATAAGGTGATGGAGACGTTTGGCCGGATTGATATTTTGGTTAACAATGCAGCCACCAACCCGGCCATGGGTCCAATGGTCGAGACCGACGAAAAAATATACGATCATATTATGGAGACCAACCTGAAGGGATACTTCATGATGAGCAAATTCGTCGGTGCCATCATGGTGAAGCAGAAAACTGGGAATATCATCAATATCTCTTCGGCAGGGGGAGTCAGTCCGGCAGAGGGGCTGGGTCCGTACTGCATCAGTAAAGCCGGGATCAACATGTTGACGAAGGCATTGGCTCTGGAATTGGGGCCATACAGCATCCGTGTCAATGCCATTGCCCCGCGCATTGTGAAGACAGGTTTCAGCGAAGCCCTCTGGACCAATGAGGCTTTGATGAAGAAGGAGTTGGACATGGTTCCGCTCAAACGGGTCGCCTCTCCGGAGGAAATCGCGAGGACGGCCCTTTACCTTGCTTCGACGGCTTCGAATTATATGACAGGCCATGTCATCGTATTGAATGGAGGAGCATTCTTCTGAAAATGTCAACGTGAGGTCATCATGATCGGCATAAAATCCTATGGCGTTTATATTCCCTATTTTCGGTTGAGCAGGGCTGAGATCTCGAAATCTTGGGGAGGGTTTCCCACTCCGGGCGAAAGGGCGGTGGCGAACTATGATGAAGACACGATCACCATGGCCGTGGCCGCGTGCAGGGATTGTCTCAGAGGATTTGATCCACAAGAGATCGAACGTCTCCTTCTTGCTTCAACCACCTTCCCCTATGGAGAAAAGCAGTCCGCATCCATTGTTGCAGCAGCCCTCGATTTGAAGAAAGAGGCACTGACCTTAGACCTTTCCAGCTCCTTAAGATCCGGAACCACGGGGGTGCGACTGGCCTTCGAAGCGATTCGTGCAGGGACTTCAAAAAACATCCTGGTTTGTGCTTCTGATATTCGAATGGGCCTTCCAAATGGATCCAGAGAATTGGAGTTTGGGGATGGCGCTTCGACTTTGCTTCTCGGCGATACGGGAGTAATTGCTACGGTAGATTGTATGTTTAGTTCGAATGAAGATATTTACGATGTCTTCAGGCCTGTTGAGGAAAATTGTGTCCGCTCCTGGGAGGACCGGTTCTGCAGGGAAGCAGGTTATACCCAGATCATGTTAGAGACCATCACCGCGGCAGCAAAGAAGTTTAAGTTTACGGCTAAAGATTTTGCAAATGCTGTCCTCTATGCTCCCAACCCCGGATACCTTGCTGGGGTTGCAAGGACGGCAGGGTTCGATCTCAAAACTCAGGTTCAAGATTCATTGTATTCCACGGTGGGAAATACAGGAACCGCCTTATCATCGATGATGCTCGCTGCTGCACTCGATGAGGCCAAGCCAGGAGATCGAATTCTCTGGGTCGGTTATGGCGATGGCGCAGATGTCATCGTTTTAACCGTGACCGATGAGATCACCAAAATTCAGGAGAGAAAAACCGTTCAAAAGCATCTGACAGCAAAGAATACCCTGGGCTATCAAAAATACTTGCGATGGCGCTCGGTGATCGAAACAGAGCCGCCCATGCGGCCAAAGCCGGAACCGGCCTCCGCCGTTGCTCTGTACAGAGATCGAAAATGTGGGATGGCTCTTTATGGGGTGCAGTGCAAGCATTGTGGTACGGTTCAATATCCCGTTCAGCGGATATGTATGAATTGCCTCTCCAAGGACAATTTTGAGGATTACTGTTTCGCTAATCGAATCGGTAGGATCACGACGTTCTCTCACGATAACTTGGCCGTCTCCCCGGATCCTCCTTCTACGGTTGCCGTCGTTGACTTCGATGGAGGAGGAAGGATCATGATGGACATCACAGATCGTGATCCTTCGGAGATCAAGATAGGGATGCCCGTGGAGATGACCTTTCGGCATATCCGTTATGTCGAGGGCATTCATAATTATTGGTGGAAATGTCGTCCGATGAGATCATCCATCCTATAAAAAAAATTGGAGTGCTGAGAAGATGGAAAGTATTAAAGACAAAGTGGCTATCGTCGGTATGGGTTGTAGCAAGTTTGGAGAGAATTGGAGTAAGGGCTACGATGATATGATCATCGAAGCCGTTTACGAGGCCTATGAAGATGCTGGAATAGAGCCGAAGGATATTCAAGCCTACTGGATCGGATCTTACTGGTCGGGCTTGCCCGCCCCCAGCATGCCCCTATCGACCATTCTAAAGGTGGGCTACAAACCTGTGACCCATATCGAGAACATGTGCGCCACGGCTTCCGATGCCCTCAGGAATGCGGCTTATGCCGTGGCCTCAGGGGCCTGTGATATTGCCTTGGCCATTGGTGCTGAAAAATTGAAGGACTCTGGTTTTAGTGGTCTTCCGACGGATGAGATTGCCATGGGGATCACCTCCACTGCTCCGAATACGTTTCGAAGTAGGAATTTTACAGCACCCAGTCATTTTGCTATGATGGCGACGAGCTACTTCAATAAATATGGACTGAGCCCCGAGGAAGGGAAGAGAATGCTGGCCAAGATCATGGTGAAGAACCATCATAACGGCAGCTTCTCCCCCAAGGCCCATTTCCAGCGGGAGATCACCATTGAGCAGGTTCTCAATGCACCGATTATTGCATGGCCTTTAGGCCTTTTTGATTGCTGTGGGGTCAGCGATGGGGCCGCAGCCGCCATCCTGGTCAGGGGCGACAAAGCCAGGTCCTTCAGAAAAGATCCTATTTTTGTCAAGGCATTGCAGATTGCTGTAGGGTGGCAGGAGGGTTACATGAACCCTCAGCATGACTGGACGATGGTGAAAGAGACGTACCAAGCGGGTCTTGCCGCCTATGCCGAAGCAGGAATAAAAAATCCACGAAACGAAATCAACATGGCGGAGGTCCATGATTGCTTCTCCATTACTGAAGCCGTGATCTATGAAGACCTGCAGTTCACTCGAAGAGGAGGCGCAAGGGAAGAGGTTGACGCCGGAACCTTCGAACTCACGGGTGAGTTGCCGATCAACATGGATGGTGGGCTGAAATGTTTCGGGCATCCGATCGGAGCGACGGGTCTGAGAATGATGTATGAAATTTATAAGCAGATTCAAGGTAAGGCAGGTCCCCGCCAGGTGAAAAATCCGAGATTGGGCCTGACCCATAATCTGGGCGGCACCCCGGGGGGGGCCACGGTGAGCGTCTGTATTGTCGGACCCTGACCGTCCCATGCGGGGCATTGAAATGACGAACTCCGAGTTCTGAAATACGCAATTCCAAAGATCGTGCTCAAAATCGTCAATCTGGAAACGACCTATAATGATGTGATATTGGCCCTCAAGGGGATTTCATTAGAAGTCCCTGAAGGAGGAATCGTGGCCGTATTGGGAGCCAACGGAGCAGGAAAGACGACCGCTATTAACACCATTTCAGGATTTAGAAAATCCCTAGATCTTGCGATCGAGGATGGGGCCATCGAATTTTTTGGGGAGAACCTCAACGACAAAGAACCTCACGAGATCGTTTCAAGAGGGATCTTACAGGTTCCAGAAGGGAGAAGGATCTTTGGCGAACTCACCGTGGAAGAAAACACGCTGATTGGCTCTTTCAGTCTGAAGGATAGGGGTCAATTTGAAGCCAATCAGAAGAGGGTCTATGGCTACTTTCCTATTCTGGAAGAACGTCGGAACCAAGCGGCCGGTTACTTGAGTGGGGGTGAACAGCAGATGCTGGCGATTGGAAGGGCCCTGATGGCAGAGCCTAAATTGATGATGTTAGACGAACCCTCTTTAGGTTTGGCGCCGCTGATTGTGAAGGAGATCTTTTCCATCATTCAGAGGATCAATCAAGATGAGAAGAAGGCGATTTTGCTGGTGGAACAGAATGCAAAAATGGCACTCTCTATTGCCCAATATGGATACATTCTTGAGAATGGTCGGATTGTGATGGATGGAGCCAGTGAAAAACTGAAAAAAGACAGGGACATTATGGAATTCTATCTGGGCTTCACAGAGGTGGGAGTCAAGAAGAGCTTTCGGGAGGTGAAACATTACAAGAGGAGGAAGCGGTGGCTTTCATAAAAGAAAGTTCCGCTCCTCTGCTCGAAGTCGAAGGCCTCCGTATGAACTTTGGGGGAATTCGGGCACTGTCCGATTTTTCATTCAAAGTGGACGAGGGAGAAATCCTATCGGTCATCGGTCCAAATGGCGCTGGGAAGACCACTCTGATTAACTGCATTAGCGGGATCTACCGGGCAAGAAAAGGAACAATCCTTTTTAGGGGAAGGGATGTCATAGGTAGGAACCCAAACCAGATAGCCCAACTCGGGATTGCCCGAACCTTTCAGAACATTGCCCTCTTCAGAGGGATGACTGTCCTCGACAATATGCTCATCGGTCAAGGATATCTGCTTCACTACGGGCTGTTGAGTGCTGCCCTCTTTCTGGGTCGAGCATTGAATGAGGAGGTCAGGGGAAGAGATAGGGTGGAGGAGATTATCGAATTCCTCGATCTCCAACATGTCCGGAAATCCCCCGTGGGTGGTCTCCCTTACGGGATGCAGAAAAAGGTAGAGCTCGGTCGAGCCTTAGCCATGGAGCCTAAACTTCTCCTCATTGACGAACCCGTCAGTGGAATGAACCTTGAAGAAACCGAAGACATGGCTCGCTATGTCCTGGATATCAATGAAGAGTTGGGGATAACCATCATCCTGATCGAACATGACATGGGTTTGGTGATGGATATTTCGCATCGTATCACCGCCTTAAATTTCGGGATGAAGATTGCGGAGGGTGCTCCAAATGAGATCGTGAAGAATCCAGAGGTCATCAAGGCTTACCTCGGAGAGGTGGGGAATTGATGACAGAGCTTTCCGGAAGGAAATCCATGAAGAGAGTCGATACCACTTTGCCGAAGCTCCTGATGGAAAAAGCGCAAGTCTATGGGCCTCGAATAGCCCTCAGAGAAAAATATAAAGGGATTTGGAAGGAGATCAGTTGGAACCAATATTTAGAGAAAGTAAAGTACTTTTGCCTTGGCCTGGTGAAACTCGGCTTAGAAAAGGGAGATCATGTCTCCATTCTGGGGGAGAACTGTAAGGAGTGGCTCTTTGCCGACCTGGGAACGCAGTGTGCTGGCGGAGTGACGGTCGGAATCTATCCAACGAACCCGATACCGCAAGTAGAATATATCCTGGACCACTCTCAATCTAAGTTTGTCGTGGTAAAGGATCAGGAGCAGGCGGATAAGGTTCTTGCCATTAAAGAAAAGCTTCCCTTGCTCAAGAAGATGATCGTTATCGATATGAAAGGGATGCGCCATTACGACGAGCCTTTCATCATCAGCTATCAAAAGGTTGAAGAACAAGGGTGCCAACTCGATCAGGAGAATCCCTCCCTCTTCAAAACGTTTGTCGATCAAACACAACCCGAGGATGTGGCTCTTATCGTGTATACCTCCGGGACAACCGGGCATCCCAAAGGAGCCATGATCTCCCACAGGAATATTGTTCACCAGACAGTTCATGGAACGATACCCATCTTGCATTTTACCGAAAGGGATACCTTGGTCTCCTATCTTCCCTTGTGTCACATCTTTGAACGCAATCTCTCTCTGTGTATCCCTCTGGTGGTGGGTTATACCATCAACTTCGCCGAATCCGTCCACACCGTCCAGCAAAACATTCAGGAGATCTCTCCGACTTTCTTCGCCGCGGTTCCCCGTATCTTAGAAAAGATCTATTCGGGCATCCAGATCAAGATGGAAGATTCCACTCGACTTAAGAAATCCCTCTATCATTTCTGGATGCCGGTGGGTCGGAAGGTTTCCGAATATCGGATGAAACACCAGCGGGTCCCGATGGGGTTGTTTCTTGCTTATCTCTTGGGTTATCTCTGTTCCTTCAGATCGATTCGAGACAAAATCGGGTTGCTCCGTTGCCGTTGTTTGATGAGCGGTGGTGCCCCCATTGCTCCTGAGATCCTGGACTTCTTTCGCGCTTTGGGGATCTACACCATCGAGATGTACGGTCTCACAGAAACATCAGGAACAGCGGCTGGACCTCATCAATCCCTTAAGTATGGGTCTGTAGGAGAGCCCTGTCAGGGTTTGGAATTCCGGCTGGATGAAAGCGGGGAGATTCTTTTCATGGGAGACTCTGTTTTTGTGGGTTATTACCGGGATGAGAAGGGCACGAGAGAGGTGATCACAAATGGATGGCTCCACACCGGAGATGTGGGAAAACTGGATGAGGATGGACATCTCTACATCGTTGACCGAATCAAGGACATCATCATTACCTCTGGGGGAAAGAACATTTCACCTTCCGAGATTGAGAACAAATTGAAATGCAGTCCTTATATCAAAGAGGCCATGGTGATTGGAGACAGGCGGCCTTACCTGACGGCTTTACTCCAGATCGATTATGAAAATGTGAGCAACTTTGCTCAGTACAGTAAGATTTCCTATACGACGTTCAGGAGCCTTGCACAAAACCCAGCCATCTATGAACTCCTTCAGAGGGAAGTGGAGAAGGTGAACGAGACCTTAGCCCAAGTGGAAACCATAAAAAAGTTCATCCTCATCGAGAAGGAGTTAGACCAGGACGACAACGAATTGACAGCCACGCAGAAGGTGAGAAGAAAGCAAGTGTCTGAGCTCTTTCGGAGCGAGATTGAAGCCCTGTATCATTGATTTGAAGAAGCGGCGTTGAAAGAGAAGAGGGAATGAATGATTAAGGTGATAGAGATCATTTTCAATGGGCTCGCTGTGGGAGCAATCTACTCCTTGATTGCTCTTGGTTTTGTGTTGATTTTTAAATCAACAGGAATACTCAATTTCGCCCAAGGTGAGCTGGTTATGTTCGGTGCCTTCATCTGTTACGGTCTTACGGTATTGCTAAAGGTCCCCTATGTCCTGGCTTTCTTGATTACCCTTCCCTTAGGAGCGCTTCTCGGCGTCATCATCAATCTCCTCTTCTTTAAACGAATGGTTGGGGAACCCGTCTTCTCCAATATCATGATGACGGTTGGCTTGGCGAGCATTCTCACGAGCGTGGCTGGTTTCATCTGGGGGCATGATGTCTATGCCCTGCCATCTCCCTTCACCAACAAGACTGTCACCCTGGGAGGCGTGATTCTTTCTCTGGGGTACGTCTATACCCTTGTGGTTTCGATCCTATTTGTCATCCTCTTTATTCTCTTTTTTAATCGGTCCTTGCTGGGGATTGCCATGAGGGGTACCGCAGAGGATCAGAATACGGCTGGTCTGATGGGAATCAACGTGAAGAGAATTTTCATGATGACCTGGGCCATCGGGACGGTGGTCGCTGGTGTGGCAGGTATTTTCCTGGCGGAACAGACCTTTGTCCGTCTTGCGATGAGCCATACCGGGATCAAGGCGATGTCGGCCGCCATTCTCGGGGGGATGAACAGCATTGGAGGGGCGATCCTGGGAGGCATTCTCGTGGGGGTCGTTGAAAACCTGTCCGCCACCTATCTCAGCGGAATGGAAATTGGAAATTTTCGTTTCGGTGATATTAAGGACGTGACTGCTTTCGCCGTCATGATTATTGTTCTGATGATCAGGCCCCATGGGATTTTTGGAACTGAGAAGATAGAGAGAGTATAGAGAAGATTATGACCAGTGGTAATTTTAAAGTCACCTATGAAGAGGATTTAGCCCTTTTCCAGACGCTCTGGGTTAAGGTCTGGCTCTGCATCCTCATCGCGCTGATGCTGGTGGCACCTCTCTTCCTTTCTCGCTATTCATTGAGCATCCTCAATGAGATGGGCATTGCAGCGATCGGAGCCATTGGCCTCAATCTTCTCATTGGGTATACCGGCCAAATCTCCCTGGGCCATGGAGCGTTTTTGGCCATAGGCGCCTATACTGCAGGGCTCTTAACGGGGAAAGCAGGGTTACCGTTCCTCCTCTCCCTCCCTCTCTCTGGAATGGCAGCGGCTGCCTTGGGTATGATCGTCGGTATCCCCTCTCTGAGATTGAAGGGCTTATACCTTGCTTTGGGAACATTGGCTTTCGGTTTTATTGTGGAATACATTCTTTTCCACTGGGACTTGACGCAGGGAAACAAGGGTATGCCAGTGCCCCGAGCGAGTCTGGCAGGACTGGTGATCAGCACGCAAACCCAGTACTACTATTTAATTATGACCTGTGCAGTTTTAACCACCCTCATTTCAAAAAATCTGGTTCGCACCAAGATCGGTAGGAATCTAATCGCCATCAGGGATCGTGATATCGCCGCTGAAGCGTTGGGAATCAACCTGGCCAAGTATAAGGTCATGGCCTTCGGGGTGAGTTCTTTTTATGCCGGAGTGGCTGGCTGTCTGATGGCACACTACCAGCGGTGGATTGTTCCCGGAAACTTTGATCTCTCCCTCTCCATTGCCTATATTGCGATGATCATTTTGGGAGGGTTGGGGACCATCTTGGGCTCCATCCTTGGAGCCATTTTGATCACGGGAATTCCCCACGCCATTACTTTGGTAACGGATCTATTGAGAGAGAGTCTTCCTGCTTTGAGCAAAGTCATTGTCGATTTGAAAATGGGAATTTTTGGACTGATTATTGTCCTCACCCTTCTTTTTGAACCCTTGGGTCTATTTGGGATTTATAGGAGGGTTAAGGTTTATTGGAAGACATGGCCCTACAAGTATTAAGACAAGATCATGTTCAGGTCCGAATTTGGAGAGGGAGGAATGTTTCAATACTCGATCCATGATCTTGAGGACAAAGGGGAAGGGAGGTGGTTTTGAAGAATTCTCAGACAAGTCAAAATGGAGCAAAATTTAATTGAAAGGAGGAGAAATCATGAAGATCCGAAGTGTTTTCATAGTGCTTCTATTGGCCGGATGTCTTTTTCTGACGGGAACAAATGGATGGGCAGCAGATGTGCGTGGAGTGACCGACAAAACCGTGAAGTTGGCATGCCTGATTGACCTATCTGGTCCAGGCAAATATGGTGGGCCACCGATTGTCGATGCCTTCAAGGACTATGTCGCCTGGGTGAATGATACGGGCGGAATCCATGGAAGAAAGATTGACATGATTTATGAGGACAATGGAATATTGCCGACCCCTACCATGGCGGCGGCCAGGAAGGTGATCCTCAAAGATGAGGTTTTAGGCATTGCCTTCAATCTGGGGAGTGCAGGCACCAGCGCGATCCTACCTTTGTGTGAGGAGAACAAAGTCGTTTTGATGCCTCACGGTGCCAATAAGCACTTCTACTCTCCAGGAAACAAATGGGTCTTTGTCCCCCACACCGTTCAATTCGGCATGGCCTCAAGGGCCGTGGAATATATCCTGGAGAAGAATCCCAAAGCAAGGATTGGAATCATTTACCAGGATGATGATTTTGGCTTGGAGGGTCTCGAAGGCGCCCGGGCTGCTGCAGCCTTTATGAAGACCCAGTTGGTCAAAGAGGCGCCTTATAAAGTAGGCACCATCGACTTCTCGCCCCATATGACTGCCATGAAGGAAGCCAAGGCTGACGCTCTCGTGCTTTGGACCTATCTTCCTCAATCGGCGGCGGTCATTAAAGAGAGGGCCAAGATGGGTTGGGATGTATCTCTCATTTCCAATAATACAACCGGGGTCCCGCCCCTGTTCGCTCTCGTTGGAGACTTAGCCGAAGGATACATGTTGGTCACTCCCTATGCCCCTCAGCACACCGATGTTCCGGGGATGAAGATTGTCAGAGACCTGAACAAGAAATACGGAAACCCAGAAAAGACACTGGCGAACCCTATGTACCCGGATTATCTCTACCTTGCAGCCTGGGGCTACATTACAGCCATGGTTGAAGGATTAAGGAAGGCGGGTCCAGACTTGAATCCGGAAACTTTGGTGAAAGGGCTTGAGAGTATAAGGAACTTTGACATGGCTGGCATCTGTCCGAACATTACCTTTGGGCCAAAGCGGCATGTGAGCAGCTTCTCCAGCCTGGTCCTCAGGGCTGATGCGAAAAACAAGAAACTTATGATTATCGATCCAATCAAAGACCCTAAGACACCGCAGGATTAAAATCGACAGGTACCCTCATTATCGTTTCGATGATGATCTCCTGAATGTTGATAGCCCTCATTCTCTCGAAAAGAGGGGATGAGGGCTTTTCGGATTGAGGATAGCAAGAGATGATTGAAGTGATTGAAGGACTCTGTACGGGTTGTGCCACGTGTGTTCCCGTTTGCCCTGAAGAGGCCATTTCATGTTTTGGCTTCGCTCGGATCAACGATCGGTGTACGGATTGTTTGACCTGCCTGGAATTTTGCCCACTCGGCGCATTGGAAAAGAAGAAAGTACAGAGGGAGGGCCATGGTCAAGCAAGACTATGATGTCCTCGTCATCGGGTCTGGAATGGGCGGGATGTCGAGTGCAGCGCTCCTCACTCACGCAGGATACCGGACTCTGGTCGTGGAGAAACTGCCCCGTATCGGTGGCCGATGCTCAACGATTGAATACAAAGGGGTGAAATGCACTACGGGCGTCATCGGTCCAGAAATGGGAGGAGTCCTTGAGAAGCTCTTTCAGGATGTGGGAGCAGAGTTCGATGTTCGGCCTGCCGGCCCCCCCCACTATCTCATTAAGGGAAAGATTCTCAAGATACCACCCAAAGGAGGTTTGAGAACCCTTCTCGCTTCGGCCACTAATGATCCCTCTGAAGTAGAGAGGGTCATGGAAGCATTGTCTAAGGCTCTGGGATGGTCAGAACCGTCCAAAGCCATTAGCCTTAGAGATTGGCTGTTGCAATATACCCAGAACGAAGCCATTCTTGGAATATTTCAGACCATGGTCTCCGCTGCCATGTTGGTCAATGCTGACGAGCTTCCTGCTCAGGAATACTTTCTCTTCCTCAAGAAGTTGGGGGGGTACCGCGAGTTTGGCTATTGTCCTAAAGGAAGCATTTCTCTTCCCGAGGCTCTTTCAAAAGTGATTCAACGAAGCGGCGGAGAATTATGGACCCGCTCTCCGGTGAAACGGATTCTTTTAGAAAATGGAGTGGCCTGCGGAGCCATTGTCGAAAGAGAAGGAGTAGAAAGAGAGGTCAAGGCCTCTATGGTCGTCAGCAACGCCGGTCCAAAGAAGACCGTTGAACTGGTCGGAAAGAAGAACGTGGACAAAGGCTATCTGAAGGAACTGGAAGAGACCGTCAGGCCGGCCATGGTCATCTGCATTCAATGGATGACCGACAGGCCAGTTCTTGAAGGAAATTATCTTCTCGTTGTCGGTGCTCGCCGTGTGAACGCCATCTTCCAGCCCACAAAGGTCTGCCCTGAAATTGCCCCCGCTGGTAAACACTTCCTTCTGGCAGGTGCAGCCCCAGTCTCCTCCGTACCGCCTCTCCATGCGGAAAAGGAGATCGAGCTCTGCATGGCAGACTTAAAGGAGCTATTCCCTGGGTTTGATCAACACTCTGAAATTCTTCTCGTGAGCACTTTCCATGGTGATTGGCCTGGATTCCATAGTTGGCCGGGTTATGGCATGAGTCATAAAACACCGATCGTAAACCTTTATAATGTCGGGGATGGAGTCAGTCCTTCTGGAACCGTTGCTTTGCCTTCCACCGTTCTCAGTGCCCGGCTCGTTGTGGAGGACGTTAAGAACAGGATTCAACCCACCGCATAGGAGATCCAATGGAAGGAAGTGGATATTTGAAAGAGAGTGACAAGATCAAGTTACAAGAGAAGGAGTTGACCGCATTGGATGGCTTATGGTTTATGGAGGTGGAAAAGCAATGGGGGTATGAAGCGGCGAATCAGATCAATCTGGAGGTCTGGCGTCGCTGTGGCGAGATCCTCGTACGGGAGATGAAGAAAACATTACAGCTGAAAGGGGGCGACCTTGAAGAAGTAAAAGTATTATTCGGGAGCCTCCTGGACCTGGATGGTACGACATTTGATTTCGAATCACCCAAGGATCAACGACTCATGCTTAAGATTCATCGGTGTGCCTGGTATGAAAATTTGAAAAAGGCCGGTCGCCACACCCTCCACGACTGTATGGCCATTGACCTAGCCATCCTTCCGAGCTGGCTGAAAGCCATTGATCCTCGGTTGACTTTTCGTCTCTCCAAGGCGATTCCCAAAGGAGATGGGTGCTGCGAAATCATGATCCAATATGAGGATAAGCCTCCTGCATGAAGGGCAAGGGTTATCTATTGACGAAATGAAATTGACAAAAATCGTTTTTTAGATAATAAAATAGGACATGAACCGAGTATCCATCCATTTTAAACCCAATGGGTTTGTGAATTGTATTCGAATGACTAGCCAGTTCTTAGGTCTTCCTCTTTATAAGGTGAATGCCTTTTTTGTGGATGGACTCTTGATCGATACGGGCTCTGCCTTTGGTCGGGAT